>SHUM01000001.1 GCA_009691245.1 Acidobacteriota bacterium
GCCAGAATTTTATCGTCGCGCACGGCCAGCGCTTCCGCCACCGTGCCGATCTTCGACTCGAACGAAGCGTCGTTCATCGAGACAATCTTGCCGTTATAGAAAATCGTCTGCGGATAGCCCAGCCGCGCCGCCACGTTCGCGTTCTGCGCCTGAGCGGCCAGAGGACTGCACAGCAGAGCGAACACTAGTGTTGCTTTCTTCATCGCTTCGTTCTCCTGTCATCTAATACCGTAAACTGCGAAATCATTACGAAGTAGAGGTTGCACGAACTTGGCAATATGACTTACTCTCACTCTTCAAAGAGTAATTCCTTCCAGTCAATCCAAGCACCGAGAGCTATGAGTTCTGTAATCGGTCAATGTCTGCGCGGACTTCCTGTCCGCGCGCATTGCCTACATTCTCAATTCCCGTGCTTGGATTGTCAAGCACAAAGCTAACTCTTATTAACAAACGATTTCCTCTTGTCCTTCGCCAAGATTAACTGTAGGGCTTCCTCCATCCAGTGTTGTTTCAAAAACTCGGTACGGCACATCCATAATTTCCCTATACCTTCTATCCCGCTTGGTGACTTGAATGTGCTTCAGCGGGCAATAAGCCGATTCGGCAGATGGTTGAACGTCTGAATTTTCTTCAGCACGAATGACAAGACTAGAACCCATCTCATAAAAATTAGAATGGCATTGCTAGACAATGGTTTCGGGCACCCCACCCTTCAGAAACCCAACAAAATCTGGGGTTCCAGGAATTGCGACGTGCCAATCAACTGCAATTAAAGGGCTTACACCAATTTATGAGATGGGTTCTAGTTTAGAATCGGCCTGCCAACAGTGGATCACGCAGGCGCCCAATATTGTTCTAGGGCACGGCTGGAAAGGTGTTATATTCTACCGTACAGGTGAAGGGAAGAAGGAAATTGCCGGTTGAGTGAGGAGAAGGAGTCCAATGAAAACTAGTTACTTCAAGGCAGTCTCAGCGTTTATTGGAGTGGTGGCCCTGGCCGGGTTTGGCCTCAGGATCATGGTCGCGCAAAGTTCCCCTGGGCAGGGTGGCAGCGCCCCCTCCGCCACAGCGGATGGTCTTCCCAAGGACGTCTATCCTGAATCACGCAACCGTCTTCCGCTGGTCAAAAAGCAAGACTTGGACGAAAAGCGAAAAAAGGCCTACGACGCTGCCTTCGCGAAGACTAATTCGCTTGCCGGACTCCAGGGAGTTGCCGGGATACAGCTGCACAGTGTAACGGATGATGTCCGATATGAGTCCCCCCTCGGGCGCCGGCTGACGGAATTGGCCATCATAACCGCGGCACGCGAATCGGAGCAGAACTTCGAGTGGACGCTCCATGCCGAGGAAGCGCTTCGGGTAGGGTTGGAATTGCCGATCGTCGATATCGTCCGTTATAAAAAACCCGTCACCGGGCTGGGTGATAAAGAGACAGCCATCATTACAGTCGGCCGCGAAATGGCCCAAAAGCATAGCGTCTCCTCCGCGACCTTCGCACAAGCGCTGAAAGCATTAGGGAAGAGCAATCTTGTGGATATGGTCGTTACCATGGCGACGCGTGCCAACGAGACTCCGCTGATGTGGGTCGATCAGCACCTTCCGTTAGACTGGAAAGAAATTGTACCGTTGCCGATCACTATTATTAAATCGCCGGCGGATATCTACCCAGACTCCAGAAGCCGCCTTGTCCAAAAGAAAGGGCAGCGGCCAGGAACTCCCGGACGGACGCTGGCGCCTTACGGGACGGGACCTGGACAAATTCAGATGCATGCAGGTGGCGGCAAGTTTTTGGAAGCGAACATCGGGCGGCGGCTGTTGGAATTGGCGATCCTGGCGACCGCCCGCGAATTAGACCAGCAGGTGGAGTGGACGCTCCATGAACTCGAAGCACGCAAGCAGGGCTTGGAGCCAACGATCATTGATGTCGTCCGCTTTCGTAAGCCTGTCACGGGGCTGGGCGAGAAGGAAGCGCTCATCATCCAAATTGGCCGCGAGCTGATTGGAAAGCACCAAGTGAGCCCGGGAACCTACGCACATGCCGTTAAACTTTGGGGCGTGAGGGATGCATTGGATCTTGCTTCCTTGATGGGTGAACATGCGGAAATCAATGGGATACTGACGGTCTTCAATCAACAGCTACCCGTCGGCCAGAAGCCGCTGCTGCCGTTACCTTAAAAAGGGGAATTGTATAGTTAACTTCCTGGGGGAAATATGAGCCGTTCCGACTTACTCAGGTGTATATGCGGCGCGGGTACCCGCAACCCGAATTGATAGCTCTCCGTTTGATTCGCCGAACTGCTGTTGTCAACTCCCGAGTAGTCGGCTATGCAGAAGTTGGTCAAGGACCATAGATCAAATCGGAATTTCGCCGCCAGAACTGTTCGTATTGGACTGCCGTCGCAGGATCTGCTCGGCCTTCCAGTTCCGCTTTTTGAGGGCAGATTTTCCAAACAGGCGGAAAGAGTGAAAGCGCATAGAATGTTTGGAGAAGCGGGTCCTGCGCCAAAAGCAGACGGCCCGTATCAATACCGTATCAAAACCCCATGTTTGGAAGCGATTGGAGTTGCTGACTGAGCGAAAGGCAGACTCCCCAAGTTACTGATAATAAAAAGAAAGGGATGGAAGCGAGAGAACCAAAAGAAGGGAGGAGCCTGCCTTGGGCGCAGGGGGTCGTAGGTTCAAATCCTATCGCCCCGACCAACAATTTCAAACAGATGCGGGCCATTTCCGGCCTGCTCCAAAACTCGACGCAAATTGTTCTTAGGAAGGCCAATGCTGGCTCTTGTCGGGAACTTCATTGGTATTACTGCAACGGTGTAACATTGGGGTACTCCCGGATCAGACGATAACAAATGGTGATCTCGGAATCTCAGGGAATTCAACTAATACTGATTCGACATGGAAGCGCAGAGGACAGCAATCCCGCGCAGCCCCACGATGATGCTGCGCGAAGGCTCACAGACAAGGGCAAGAGGAAGATGCGGGAGATTTCCAAAGGACTTTGCCGGCTGATTGCACGCTCGGATTGGATCGTTACAAGTCCGCTGATACGAGCAAAGGAAACGGCAGAGATCGTGGCCATGGAACTGCCACCCTCTCGGTCGATTGCCATCTGTTCCGACTTGAGTCCTGGTGGAACTTTGAAGAATATCCTGCGCTTTATCAGCAAGTACCCCGAATGCCAGCGCATAATCCTGGTGGGTCATGAGACGGGGCTGAGTACGCTGGCGGCGCATCTGATCGGAGCTACAGGTGCGGCAGGCTTGAGTCTGAAAAAAGGCGGTTGTTGTCTCATCCGATTTGATGAGGCCGTCGAAGAATCGGCAGGTCGGCTTATGTGGTTGCTTACACCCGAGATTGTCCGCTCCATTAGGTAGAAAATATCTGAGCCGCGACAAACGCATGCGGTTACCCCTTACGATTTGTCCGGTTCCACGATGCTCGAAGGGGCAGGCTTTGCGGACGGGGGCGGTGTCAATTCCTCCTCGTCTTGCGAAGTCTTTTGTGTAGATACGCCGGACGGCACGCCACGCCCGGAGTCCAGCACGCGGCGAAACCCTTTTTTCAACTGCCGGAATATTTTCTCCACCGAGGCCGACGCGTCGATGACTTCGAAGCCATACTCGTCGGTCAGCTTGTCAAATTGGCTCATCAGCGCGGTTTGATATTTGCAGAAGCTTTCGTGCAGATCGTCGCTGGCATACAGGTCCATGCCGGACTCCCAGTAGTCAAATCCCCTGGAAAAGACGACGCGAGGCAACAGGTTCTCGACATTAATGCGGAGATAGAAAACAGCATCGGGTTTCAACGCGAAGCTGTAAAGATGTCTTGCCCAGGTGACATTCAACTGGCGCACCATCGCTCGCGCCATTAACGAATAAGTGTAGCGGTCGGTGAGGACAATGAACCCGGCGCGCAGAGCGGGCGCGATCTCGTTCTCGAGCCGGTCGGCGAAGTCCGTGGCATAAAACAGCGTGGAGGTAATGCGGCCCAGCGTGTTGCCTTCCTTGGCCCGCTTGATGCCTCTGCCCGCGAGCGTGGAGCGGGTCATGCCTGTAACCAGAACGGCGTGGCCTTCCTGCTCCAGCCAGGGGCGCAACAGATTGATCTGTGTGGTGCGGCCCACGCAATCGGTGCCTTCGATGACGATCAATTTGCCAGCCATGCCGGATAAATTCATGCCCGGCAACACGGAGCCGTAGGTTTCTCTCATGGGGCCACCATCAGGCGCTTGGCCTGCTCCAGTTTGGATTTCACAATTTGCCGCATCTGCTCCTGTTGGACTTCAATCGGCAGAGTGGCGTCAATGACCTGCAGGTCAAACTCGGGAATCATCTTTTCGTATTGCTCCAGAATCCGCCCTTGAAATAGACGAAAGCTTTCCTCCACATCCGGGCTTAAGTCCATATCCATTCCGGCCTCGTAGTACTTGATGCCGCTGCGAGCCGCCAGAATGCGATCCATCGCCACTTGCAGCGGGACGCGAAAATAGAAGGCCACCGTGGGCTTCACGGCAAAGCTGTAAAGCTCGCGGAGCCAACGCGCATCCATGCCGCGCACGCCGTCGCGGGCGAATGCAGTGTATATGTAGCGGTCGCAGAGCACTACGGCACCGGTCTTGAGCAGTGCGAAAATATTGCGCTCGTTTCGATCCGCGAAATCCGTGGCGTGGATCAGGCTGAAGGTCGCGGGCGTGAGCAAGTGTTTACGCTTGCCGCGCCGGGTGGTTCGACTGACCAGAGGTGAAGAGTTCCACTCGCTGTGGACCACGCCATAGCCCTCCGCACGCAACCATTGGTGCAGCAGTGAAAGCTGTGTCGATTTTCCCGAGCCATCGATTCCTTCTACGATGAACAGTTTGCCCGGATAACGGTGTTCGCCATACCGCTTCATGGATTGTCTTCCTTCTTTCTTTGGCTTCCCTCTGATTGATCTTCGGGTGGATCACCCGCGGACTCGTTTCGTTTCTATGACGACTAATTTTCTTTCAAACTGTTCTTCCAACAGCTTGCTGCTTTTTTCCACGTTCCACAATGTGAGTTGCGACGCACGCTTCATAGCCAGCGTCAGCGCAATCTTCGCTCCCGTGGCGCGGACGGCGACTGTTGCGACGCTTTGCCGGTGATCGCTATCCAGACGGTCGGCGACTCTCAGCAGAGCCACCAGCATAAAGACCTGCCGCTGATCGGTTCCTCCGAGGGATGCGAATACTTTGTGTCCCGCTTCTGGTTCCGATTCGCTGTGGTATCGCACCAGACACGCCACCATGTTTCTTTCAAACGTGGAGAGTCCCGGGAAGTCTCCATGAAGCACCAGATATTCGCCCACTTTGTGATGCGATTCCCGACCGACGGCATGGCCGATATCATGGAGTAGCGCGCTAAGCTGCAGAACCACCCGCATCTGCCCGCCCATCCGGTGCAGCGGTTTCAATTGATCAAATAGCGATACTGCGAGATCTGCCACGTGCTCACAGTGCGGTTGGTCGTACCCAAGACGGGTGGCGAATTTGCGGGTGACAAACAAAAGTTCATTGTCGCGCACCGATTCAATTTCCTTGCCCCGTATGGAATGGAACACATCCAGGAGAACGCCTTCCTTCAAGCCCACCCCAGGCACCAGAGCTTGCGAAAGTCCCCAAAGCTTTCCGGCCGTAGAAAGGATGACGGCGGCGATGGCCATAACCTCCGCGCGGTCCTTGCGGACTTCATAAGTTGCCATGCGCTGCGTGACACTAAAGGACGTAATCCGCGACAACCGTCGGCGTAAGGATGAAAAATCGAGGGTTCCGATTCCTTGCCAATGCTTGCCCGGCGCCAGCAGCGCGAGCGATTCCGCATTACCGCCACACAGAACGGTCCTTGGTCCGGCGAATTTGCTGACCTGCGGCAAGAAACGATGCAGCTGTGTCTCCACTCGTTCTTGAATGCACTGGACCTGCTCCGGCGTGAGTGCGTCCTCGATGCCGAACTTCTCCATCAAGCGGACAGTCCCCAGCGAGAGACTGGCCGAGTCCCGCAACTGTCCATTCTCCAGCAGGTTGATCTGCATGCTTCCGCCGCCCAGATCGATCACCACACGCGGAACCACCTTGCCATCGAGCGTGGAAAGCACTGCCGTGCGAATCAGCCGGGCCTCTTCAAAGCCGTCGATCACCTCGAGTCGGATGCCGGTTTGGCGGTAGATGCGGTCCACCAGCACGCCGCGGTTGCGAGCCTCTCGCGTGGCGCTGGTGGCCACGGCGCGGTAGCGCTGAACATCATGCTGGTTCATCAAGCTCTTGAAGCGACGGAATACTTCCACTGCGCGGTGCACAGTCTCCTCGTCAAACTGGCGGTTGGAAAAGACATGGCTGCCCAGACGCAGCGCTACGCGTTCATTCTTGAGGACGCGATATTGACCATTGGAATTGGTTTTGGCAATCAGCAGACGAATGGCGTTGGAGCCAGCATCAATAGCTGCAATAGTCACGAGTCGGGGTGAGAGTTCGGGCTTGGATTTTCTTGAGGATGGCATGCAAAAGAAATCGTAACACGAGAATTCACTGCGGCTCCGTGCTCCGCATGGACGTCACCGGATGCAATAGGAGAAATCTTGTCAGCCCTCATCAAATGGGGAGATCGGTATCCATCATTGCGAACCAATCCAGAGCTGACTTGGCTATAACTATCCTATTTTCTATATGATGAACTGGTTTGGCAGAGCAAGGAAGATGAGTCCCAGAGGAAATGGTTTCCAATTATCATGCCAAATCTGCCGCTACCTCACCGTTTTCAAACCAAGTTGTAACCAAATGTTAAAGAGCTGTTAATAATCGCCCTGCTGCTCTCGATTCCACCTAATCGTGGGATTTGAAAGACGCAAACTCTCTCCCAACTAATGTTACAACCCTACAGGTTTGGTCAACATCGCTTGGCATCAGTTTTCTACGCGCTCCCATGTGAGAGTGTATTCCGTAGTGCCGGTGGGCGGCGGATCGGCGGTAAGCAGCAGGCGGTTGCCGGTAAATTTGAAGAAGCGCTTGCGGCTGATGCCCACATCGTTGGGAATGTTGTCCATCTCCACATGGTGAGTGACGTAGCCGCCCGCGCCGTTCACGGTATACCTGCCACAGTAGGCGTGGAAGTGATCCACGGCGTTCCTGGCCTCGGCCTCGGTGGGCTTGCCGGGTGTCTTCCAGTTCGCGACAGTGGGGTCGGTCAATGTAGCGCACATGCGGCCCGCTTCGGTATACATGATGTATCCGATGCCCTTCGGGCCATAGACAGGATTGGGGCCGGAGGTGCCGTCAGCCTTGCGCTGGATGGTGGTGATCAGCTTCCAGGTGCCAATGAACTGCCTCGCGGGATCGTTGGTTGAACTTGACTGGGCCTTCGATTGGACAGCAAGCGAGGTGGTGGCGATGGCCGCTACGCTGAGCAATAATGATGTGCGCTTCATTTTGATCCTTTCAATGACTAGCGAAGTCCGGGTGGATTTGCGATGTCGCCGACATTCGCCGATTATACCCGAAGCACCCCCGGCCCATGATGTATAACAATGCTATAATGCCGGTTTATGGCTGCTGAAACACTCTGTGCGATCTGTCAGAAACGCAAACCTAAGCGCGCTTGTCCCGGCGTGAATGGAAATATTTGCGCGCAGTGCTGCGGCACGGAGCGCGAAGTCTCCATCGATTGCCCACTCGATTGCACCTACCTGCGCGAGAGCCGCAAGTACGAGCGCGAGAAGCCCACCAAGCTGGACGAACTGCCCTTCAAGGATGTCGCGTTGAGCGACAACTTCGTTTATGAATTCGAGATGTTCATCGGGCAGATCGGCTATCACATCATGCACTACGCCCTGCAGAATCCACGCACGGTGGATCAGGAGATCATCGACGCGCTCGACAAGCTGGTGCGCACCTATCAGACCGAGCAGAGCGGCATCTATTACGAGTCACTTCCGGAGGAGTCCGGAGCGCTGGGACTGTTCCGCGAGGTCAAGCTGTTCATCGACGGATTGCAAAAGCAACAACAGGAACGTGGCAACATCGCGGCGGTGAAGACTGGCGACTTGATCCGTTCACTGGTATTTCTGCTGCGCATGGCTTGCGTGAATACCAATGGGCGTCCGCGAGGCCGCTATTTCATCGACTTCCTGCGACTCACTTTCCCGGAGCAGGCCCATGCCCAGGCCCAAGCCAAAGAAGAGCCGCGGCTCATCGTCCCTTAATTTTTCCTGGTCTAAATCATTCATGCATGGCGGATTCTGAAACCCAACTCGTCGAGCCGCTCGTCGCCGCCAATCGCATATTGGCCAACGAAGGCATCATCGATGTGCTGGGACACGTCTCGGCGCGCAGCGCACGTGACCCACAGGAGTTTCTGCTCTCGTGCTCGCGTTCACCGCAGAATGTCTGCGCCGCCGATATCATGCGCTACCGGCTGGACTGCACACCCGTTACGCAATCGAGCGAGAGGCCTTATGCCGAACGCATGATTCACGGTGCGATCTACGCGGTCCGTCCCGACGTGCAGGCCGTTGTGCATACGCACAGCCGCAACGTGCTGCCCTTTGCATCGAGCGGCGTGATCATTCGTCCGGTCATCCACGCCGGTACAATGTTTCACGATGGGGTGGCCTGGTTTGACGAATATGATGCAGGCGGCAATCTGCTGGTCTCCACGCCGACGGAAGGCGCTGCTCTAGCCACCGCGCTGGGCCAGGGATCAGGTGTGATTCTGCGCAATCATGGTTGCGCCGTGGTGGGCGCGAATCTCACGCTGGCGGTGATGGCGGCATTCTATCTGGACGAGAATGCGCGCGTGCAGTTGGAGGCCACCAAACTTGGCCGCATCATCTTCATTGACGCGGAAGAAGCACAGCGTGCTGCCAAAGTTTTTCACTCGCCACTTGTGCAGCAGCGCGCCTGGGATTATTGGCTGAAGCGTCTTCCATCAAGCTGGCGCGACGATGCGGACCTGGCTTAATCAAAAGAAAAACCGGAGATAGACGATTTTATGATTCGCACCTTTCAGGGAATGATTCCGCAAGTGGCCGCCACGGCTTATGTGGATGAATCGGCGCAGGTGATTGGCGATGTGCATATCGGAGAGCACGCTTCCGTCTGGATGAACGTCGTCATGCGCGGCGACGTGAATCACATCCGTATCGGCGCGTACACCAACATTCAGGACAATTCCGTGGTGCATGTTGAGGAAGGCCTTTATCCCACGATTCTCGGCGATCACATCACCGTGGGCCACAGCGTGCTGCTGCACGGCTGCCGCATCGGCTCACATTGCCTGATCGCCATGGGTTCCATTGTGCTGAATGACGCAGAGATTGGCGAGGGTTCGGTCATCGCCGCAGGTGCTGTAGTGCCTGAACACGCCGTCATTCCGCCGGGCAGCCTCGTGATGGGCGTGCCGGGTAAAGTCCGTCGCCAGGTAACCGAGGAGGAGCGCAAGCGCGCCGCGCACGGTTGGGGCGCTTACTTTCGTTTAAAGGGAATGTATCTTGCTGATCGCGAGCGAAAATGAGCCACCCGCATCTAGTGCCTGCCGGAAGGGAGCACGGAGCTGCGGGGTTTGCGGCAGGACGCCCAAGCCAGCTACGGCGATATTGTTGCGGGTAGTTTCTTTTACCTGATACATGGCCATGTCAGCTTTCCGGATCAGCGCTTCCTTGTCTTGGGCGTCTTCCGGGAAGGATGCGATGCCAAAACTGGCGGTGATGGCGATGTTCAGGCCCTGTTCCTTCAGGAATGTCTGGGTGTTGAGGAGCTTGTGCAGGCGGCGCGCCACATTGACGGCGCTGCGCTTGGGGGTCTGCGGGAGTAGAATGACAAACTCGTCGCCCCCGTAACGAAAACCGTAGTCGATCAGGCGCAGATGAGCCTTGATACTGTGCCCCAGCTCCAACAGCAGGCGGCTGCCAGCCAGATGTCCGTGCGTATCGTTCACGCGCTTTAAATAATCCAGGTCGATAAAGATCAGCGAAAACTCATAGTGATAGCGTGTCGAGCGGTACACCTCGGCATCAAGTATCGAGTGCAAATGCCGGTTGTTGTATAGCTTGGTGCAGTCGTCGGTGATGGTCAATTCGTGGATGCGCTTCACGTAGCGGGCATTTTCAATCGCAATGGCGGCGAAATCCGCCAGTGCCATCAGCCGGAACAGATCATCCTCACTGAGGTTTAGGTCGTCGGCAAAATTGATCAACTCGATGGCGCCCAGCACCTTATCGCGTCCCTTCACCGGGAAGCAGACCACCGAGCGGGTTTCGATCTTGGTAACTTCGTCGAGGCGCTTTATGAATCGGGGGTCCTCTGCGACCTTGGGGACAATGACTGGTTCTCCATGTTCAATTACCCAGCCGACTATGCCCTCGCCTGGACGAAGGCGGATTTCCTTTAAAGTCTCGGCTCCCTCGCCGATGGCGATCTCAAAGTACAGGTCTCCGGATTCCTCGTCCACCAGAATTAGCGACCACGTATCGGGCTTGAAGAAGGCGCTAATCTTCTCCATGACAGTTCGCAGAACTTCGCTCAGGTCCAGGGTGGAGGTCAGGGCCTTGCCTACCTCGTTAAAGACCGAGAGTTCCTTGATCTTGCGTTCGAGTTCCGAGCGATCTTCGCTAATGGCCATCGTCGTATTAGACCTGACAGGTGCATTCAATGATAGTCCTGATGATTATATCCTCCGGCTTTGGAGCGGACAACGATAGCGTGCATTTCGCTAGTTAGGTACTTGGTTCGTCTTAGGCGACGGGATAGATGAATCCCGGATTCGTCATCTCTGCGGCAATTGGTGGCTCCGCTTGCTTTTTCAAGGAAAGGAAAATAAAGTAAGGAGTTCGTTCCCAGCCAGCCTGGTCTGGGTAGACAATGGATTTAGATAACTAGTTTTAGAGAGATTCCATGAGCCTGAACCAATCCCCCAATGGCCGTGAAGCTGGACGTGTTGTTGGAAATGTTGTTGGAAATAATGTCCAGCGCGCCAAAATTTCCGCCCTGGGAACCTACACCCCGCCTCGCCTGCTGACCAACGCCGATCTGGAAAAGATGGTCGAGACAACAGACGCGTGGATTCTCGCGCGCACCGGCATCCGCGAGCGGCATATTGTGGAGAATGGGGTGGGCACCTCCGAACTAGCCTTCGAGGCCGCCAAGCGCGCGCTCGCGCAGCGTGGCCTATCGGGCAGGGATGTCGAGGTCATCATCGTGGCCACCGTAACGCCGGACATGTTCTTTCCCTCCACCGCTTGCCTGCTACAGAACAAATTAGGAGCTGCCGGTGCCTGGGGCTTTGATCTCTCCGCGGCCTGCTCCGGCTTTCTTTACGCCATGGCTACCGGCGCGCAGTTCATCACCTCCGGACGCCACCAGAGAGTTCTGGTGGTGGGTGCCGACGTGATGTCCAGCATCATCGACTACAAAGACCGCTCCACCTGCGTGATCTTCGGCGATGGCGCCGGAGCCATCCTGATCGAGGCGGCTGAGCCGGGCGAGGATGGTCTCATCGACTTCAACTATGAGATCGATGGCAGCGGCGCCGATGACCTGTACATGCCCGCTGGCGGCAGCCGCATGCCATCGTCAGTGGAGACGGTCGAGAAGAAGCTTCACTTTGTTCACCAGAACGGTCCGCAGGTCTTCAAGTTCGCCGTGCGCAAGATGTATGAAGTCTGTGATACGCTCCTGAAGCGCAACGGGCTCACCGGCGATGACATCGACATCTTCATCCCGCACCAGGCCAACATCCGCATCATCGAGGCCACCCGCGAACGCCTCGGCATGCCCCCCGAAAAAGTGCTGATCAACATTGACCGCTACGGCAACACCACCGCCGGAACCATCCCGCTGGCCACTGCCGACGCCATCGCCCAGGGTCGCTTGAAAAAAGGATCGCTGGTCCTCTACGCTTCCGCCGGCGCTGGCTACACCGTGGGCGCCGCTTTGGTCCGCTGGTCGTTTTAAGCATAGCCGCGACCGGAAGGGAGCGGTCGCCCCAGCAGTCTCCGCTACCCGCCGAATCGAAGTCTGGTCCTCGATCGCAATCCAGCCTTGCTTCGTTCACTCCAGGGAACGCTCCCTCCCGGTCGCGGCTCTGTTCCGGTTTTGCATTCCGGCTTCTTCTTCCTGTAACCTGATAGATTCACTTATGCGCGTAGGAATCATAGGTTTGCCACAAGTCGGGAAGTCGTCCATCTTTCGTGTGCTTACGCACGCGCCGGTGGTGGAGTCTCACCACAAAGAGGCGCAGGTGGGTATTGCGCGCGTGGTGGACCCGCGCCTCGATCAACTGGCCAAGCTGATCCCGCCTGACAAGCTAACCTACACCACGGTTGAGTGCGTGGACATGGGACCCGTTGGCGCGGACACCATGCGCGAGACCGCGTACCTGACTTCGCTCAAACAGACCGACGCGCTATTACAGGTCGTCCGCATGTTCGCCGACGATACTGTCCCTCACATTAAAGGCACGCTCGATCCGGCGCGCGACATTACCGACCTTGAGTTGGAGCTGATCCTTACTGACTTGAGCGTGGTCGAGAATCGCCTCGCGCGCATCGAGAAGGATCGCAAGAAGGGCAGCACGCCGGAGCTGATTCGGGAGCAGGAGTTGCTGGAGCGCGCCAAGACAGTGCTCGAAGACAACCAGCCGTTGCGTGCCGCGCAATGGTCCGATGATGAGCGCAAGCGTCTGCGTGGCTACACGTTTCTTTCCGAGAAATCCATGCTGATCGTCTTCAACGTGGGCGAGGATCAGGTCAGCGACGAAGCCAGGATTCTCAACGACCCACAGAACCAGCCGCTTTGGAAGCGGCCCAATACGTCCGGCGTTGTGGTCAGCGGAAAACTGGAAGCCGAGTTGGCGTTGATGCCATCTGAGGAAGCCATCGAGTTTCTGGGCTCCTATGGTCTGAAGGAGCCGGGCCGCGACCGTATCGTGCGGGCCGCGCACGATCTGCTGGGACTGATTGTCTTCTTCACCGTGGGCGAAGAAGAAGACCGCTCCTGGAGCATCCCGCGCGGAGCCACCGCGCCGCAGGCCGCCGGTGCCATTCACTCGGATCTTGAAAAACATTTCATCCGCGCCGAAGTCATTCCCTGGGATACCTTGATTGAGCTGGGCGGATTTACCGAAGCCAAGGCCAAGGGATTGCTGCGGCTCGAGGGCAAGGAATATATTGTCAAGGACGGCGATATCATGCACATCCGTCATAGCGGCTAACAGAGCCGCGCGCGTAAGCGAGCGGACCTGCCCGATGTACAACGAATGCTGGATGACTCGCCGACCGCAGTCCATGATAGATCCGGCGTGTGGAATAATCTGACCGGTCCGCTTGCTGACGCGCCCGGCTCTGTTAACGCAATACTCATGCCAACCAACGAACTTTCATTTCCGTGGATCGGCCTGCTGCTCGGCCTGATCGCCGCCGCTGCCAACATCTTCGGCGGCTGGGCCGTCGCGCGTGGCGGCTGGCAGCCGATCATTCTCCGCTCGTTCGTTGCGCTCGCGGCGGGTTTCATGCTGGGCGCGTCCTTCCTCGAAATGTTTCCGGAAAGCTATAAACTACTAGGGCCGGAAGCGGCTTGGTGGATGCTCGGTGGATATTTGCTCATTCACTTTTTCGAGCACACTTTAAGCGGCCATTTCCATTTTGGTGAGGAAGTTCACAAGGAAGAAATGCGTGGACACAATCGCGCGCAGACGGTGTTGTTCGGCCTGATGATCCACGCCTTTGTGGATGGCGTCTCGATTGTCTCCGGGTTCCTGGTTTCGGACTGGCTGGGCTGGGTGGTGTTTCTCGCCGTGTTCCTGCACAAGATGCCGGAAGGCTTCGCCGTCAGCTCGGTGATGAAAGCGTCGGGCGCCAGCACCAAGACCGCGCTGACCGCCGCCGCTCTGCTCGGCGCAGCCACCGTGGCGGGCGCGCTGGTGATGGCTCCGCTGAGTGGTCAGGTCGCCTATACGCTGCCCATCTCCGCCGGCGTTACCTTGTATGTTGCAGCCAGCGACCTTATTCCCGAAGTGAATCACGAGCCTAACATCAAGATGGCCATGCTGGTGTTCGTCGGCGTGGTAATGCTGCTCGGCCTGCGCTGGGCATTCGGTTTTTGACAGAGCCGCGACCGTGAGGTAGTGGGTCGGGTCGATGGTCACTTCTGGCTGCGGGGCACTCATAATTCCAGGTCGCTAAAAATCCAGCCGGTCCACCCCCTCACGGTCGCGGCTCTGTCGCGCGCGCCAGCGCGGAGCGTGCATCCATAACCATCTTGATCGCTGACTCGATGTCTCGGACCACCGCTGTCAGATGGCCCATCTTGCGTCCCGGACGCGCTTCCTTCTTGCCGTAGAGATGCAACTTCAGCTCCGGTCGCGCGCACACGCCCGCCCAGTCCGGTTCGCCTTCCGACCAAAGCTCACCCATCAGATTGACCATGGCTGCCGCGCCCAACATGCGCGTTGAGCCGAGGGAGAGGCCGCAGATCGCCCGCAATTGCTGCTCATACTGGCTGGTTACGGAGGCCTCAATGGTCATATGCCCGGAGTTGTGTGGACGTGGGGCCAGTTCATTGACCAACAGCTTTCCATCGCGCGTGAGGAATAACTCCACACACATCGTTCCCACCAGATCAAGCTGTTGCGCGATTTGCTTCGCGAACTCCACTGCGGTCCCTGCTGTTTCGCTGGACACACGCGCCGGCGAAATCGAGATATCCAGAATGTGATTGGCGTGGACGTTTTCGATCGCTCCCCAGTCGGCGCAGTTGCCGTGGGAGTCGCGGCACAAGACGACAGAGAGTTCCATTGCAAAATCGACGAATGTCTCGTAAATAAGTTCGTCAGTTTTTGCTTCATGAAACGCCGCCTGCGCTTCAACCGCGCTTTCCACGCGCCACTGGCCCTTGCCGTCATACCCCGAGCGCGCCGACTTTAGCACCGCAGGCGTTCCCAAATCCGCGACCGCACGCTTTAGATCACCCCCATTTCTGATGGCACGGAACGGAGCGACCGGAAATCCTTTGTCAGCTAGAAAACTTTTTTCGAGGAGCCGGTGCTGCGTGGTCCTCAAAATGTTGACGGAAGGACGCACGGGTACGACTTCGCCTGCCGCGGCGAGTGCTTCGGCGGAGACGTTCTCGAATTCGTAGGTAACCACGTCAACAGTTCGTGCAAACTTTCTAACCGCATCGAGATCGCTATAAGGGTGGATAAACTTGGCGTCCGAGACCTGACCCATGGGGCTGTCGGCGTCAGGCGAAAACGTATGCACGTGATAACCCAGCCGATGCGCGGCGAAGGCGAACATGCGCCCGAGCTGCCCGCTGCCGAGCATGCCGATCGTCGAGCCGGGTAGCAATGGAGGGAAGGGAGTACGCGCCATTATCTTTTCTCGGCGGCGCGAGGTTTGGGCGCGGCAGGTTTGCGGGGTGGTTGGCCGGAAAAACTAGTGCGAGAAATGCCGGGGAATTCCAACTTTTCCATACGAACTTTTTGTGTCTGCGCTGCGCGGAACTCATGCAACTTGGCGCGTAGCGCGGGCCGCGAGTTGCTGAGGATGGCTACGGCCAGCAAGCCCGCGTTAGCTGCGCCAGCCGGACCGATTGCCAGTGTGCCGACGGGAACACCGGCGGGCATCTGCACAATGGAGAGTAGAGAATCGAGGCCCTTCAGCGCGCGGTTTTCCACCGGGACTCCCAATACCGGCACGGGTGTGTGCGCGGCGGCCATGCCCGGCAGATGAGCTGCTCCACCAGCTCCGGCAATGATGACTTCGATTCCTCGCGCTTCGGCCTGCGTGGCAAACTGCGCCAGCCATAGCGGCGTGCGATGCGCCGAGACCACTTCGCACTCGTGCGCCACGCCGAAATGCGTTAGCATATCCGACGCACGCGCCAAGGTGGGCCAGTCGCTCCTGCTGCCCATGATCACCGCGACCAGTGGCGTGGATGTCGGCGAGGGTGTGGCTGATGCCCGTCGCGCCGTTGCCGCTCGCTTGGTTGCTTTCATCGAGGGAACTCCCATTTCCTGTGAATCTTCAGGAACACTTAAGCATGTAAAGGTACACCTAATCTTAACAAGCATAAAGCCGTTTTGGCCAAATCAGGACAACTCCCGGCAGGTTCGTGTTGGCGAGGTTGGCGCGGGTACGATAAGATGAAGAGATAGCTGGGTGGAATCGCCTAATAGCAATGGCCTGTCCTACAGCCAAAGAGCGCAACAGTTGACCTCGTGGTGATTCATGTCCTGCTGCAAGCTTGTTCGGAAAATTTGTGAGGAAATCATGGAATCTACAATGCCTGTAAGTTTTGCATCGAGCCGCTGGCCCTTCCCTGCTGTAAGGATGGCGGCGCTGGTATGTTTTCTGTTGGCCGGGACAGCATGGTCACAGGAGGCTGGCAAGGACGCGGCCCAGCCGGAAGCATCAACCGCGGCAGCTCCTGCTCCACTACCACCAAAGGCCAGCGCGCCCATCATGATTAGCGAGAGCCAGCTCTCCGGGCTCCCGCTGAACGGGCGCAGCTACTCGCAACTGGCCACGCTGCAAGCGGGTGTTAGCGACACATCCACGGCTTCGGCGTCGCGCGGAACCAGCGGCGGCAGCCTCTCGATGTCCGGCAGCCGCTCCACTTCAAATCACGTGATGCTCGACGGGACCACCACGATGAACTCGGAAAACTTTCCGCCGCGCAGCGCAGCCGGTGTGCAGCTTGGCTCGGACGCCGTGTTCCAGGTGCAGGTATTCAGCACAGGTTACAACGCCGAGTATGGGCGCTCCAGCGGCGGTATCATGAACTCCATCACGCGTTCGGGCACGCCGGAAATTCACGGGACCATCTTTGAATTTATGCGCAACAACAAGATTGACGCGCGCAATTTCTTCGATGACGGCGACAATCCGCCGCCCTTCCGGCGCGATCAATTCGGCGGGACGCTCACCGGTCCCATCCAGAAGGACCGCTCGTTTTTCCTGGTCAGCTACGAAGGGTTGCGCGACCGTCTGACCGAAACCAATGTGAGCTTCTGGCCCGACGCCGCCATTCGCACCCGCAGCGATATTGCCCCCACGATTCGACCGTATCTGAATCTGATGCCGGTCCCCAATGGGTCCAGCGAAGGCGGTGGCATTGGACGAAACTTTGCCCCGCAGTCGCTGCCCACCAGAGAGAATTACCTGAACGTCCGCATGGATCAGAAGCTGACGGATCGCGACAGCCTGTTCGCGCGCTACACCTTTTCCGATGCCGAGGGCGACGAGTCTCAGGGCTCGCACCTCTTCCTGACCTCCAGCAAGACGCGCCAGCAATATCTGACCGCGGTGGGCACGCATATACTGAGCCTGCGCGCGCTGACCACATTTCGCTTCGGCTACACGCGTCCCACCGATGTTTCCTTCGGCGTGGAGCAACTGACCATCCCTGACTCGCTGAGCTTTGTCCCGAGCTGGCCCATCTTCGGTCAGATGACCATTCCCGGCATGAGCAACTTCGGCCTTGTCACCAACATTCCGCGCTCGGACAGCTTGGACTCTTTCCAGTTCGGCAATCAGTGGATCGTGCAGCAGGGCTCGCACGCCATCAAGTTTGGCGGCGAGATGCACCGCAACCGCTGGGATGTTTACAGCGACTGGCAGAAAGGCGCGTTGTGGTCGTTCAATAACCTCGAGGGCTTTCTGCAAGCTGGCCCCGTGGGCACCAGCCTGTTCGTGGCGCAACAGGGCTCGGACAACCACCGCCTCTTTCGGCAGAATCTTTTTTCGTTCTTCGCGCAGGATGAGTTCAAAGTTTCTCCGCGGCTGCAACTGACCTACGGCTTGCGCTACGAGTTTGTCGGGACCATCTCCGACCTGACAAACAAAAAAGTTCACCTGATTGATTTCGTGCGCGACCCTAAAGTTGAGTACGGTGAGTTCTATAATGGCAATCCTTCGCTCGATGATCTGGCGCCGCGCTTCGGATTTTCCTGGTCGCCTTGGGCAGGCCGCCAGACTTTGATCAGCGGCGGAACCGGCGTGCATTACGACCCGCTTGTGGCCTACGTGGCCAGCTCTCGGCGCAGCTCTGACCCGTTTTATAGAATCTCGGTGGTACCGAACCTCGACACTTCCACAATTTTCCCCTTAGCCCTGAATGGACCGGTGAGCGGCCCTTATTTGGTGCAAGTGATGGACTACAACGGAATGCAATCCGGCGTGGTCTATCGCTACAACCTGAGCGTGCAGCAGCCGCTGCCCGGCGGATTGAAGATGACCGCGGCGTATGTCGGCTCACGCGGCAATCATCTGCTGCGGCGCTATGAGGCCAATCAGTTCCCCGTGCCCACGGTCGATCCCGATGGCGCGCTGTTCTTCCCGCAGGACGTGTCGAACAGCCCGGTGCTCGGCGTCAATCGGGCGTTTGGGTCGATCACTATGATCAGCTCCGATGCTCAGTCGTTCTACAATGCGCTGCAGGTTTCGGTGAACCGCTCGGTGGGCTCGCGCTTCACGGTGAGCGCCAGTTATACATACAGCAAATCGGTGGATGACTCTTCCGTCGGCCAACAGACCAACACGGGGCAGTATGGCCTCGACCGCACCATGGACCGCGCACTGTCAGACTTCGACATCCGCCAGCGTCTGGTGTTGAGCTACTTCCTGAATTCGCCGTTCGGCGCGGGGCAGCCGTTCCTGAATACCGGCGTGGCCGGAAAAATTTTGGGTGGCTGGCGAATGAACGGGATCGTCAGCATGCGCAATGGCGCGCCTTTCTCGGTGGGTTCAAACGTGCGCTACCGCGGATACTTGTTCCAGGCGAATCGTCCCAACCTGCTTCCCAGCGCGGACAACAATCCCATCAGCGGGACATCGGCGGGATGCGGATTGGTCGCCGCCGGCACCGCACTGGGCACTCCAGACCAGTATTTCGACCCCTGCATGTTCTCCGCGCCGCTGGCGGGCCGGACCGGTTCGACAGGCCGCAACACGCTCACCGCGCCAAGCATCTTTAGCACGGACATCGCCATCACCCGCGACTTTTTGCTCGACTCAAAGCGCCGCCTGCAATTCCGTGCTGACGTGTTCAACGTGCCCAATCACCCGAACTTTGCCGCGCCATCGAGCAACGTTTTCTCCGGCCAGTTGGGCAACAGAACCTCGACGGCAGGAAAGATCACCAGGACTTCGACGACATCGCGCCAGCTACAGTTCTCCATGCGCTTCTCGTTCTAGTGCATGTTTTTTATGGGAGCGCGCAGCCTTGGCGGGCTTGCTCGAATTGATCGAAGAGACGATAGGCATTCTTGTCGGCGAAAGTTTCCAACCGGTGCTTCTGGCCCTTCTCGATAGTGAAGTGAATGTTTAGCCCCACCTTTTGGAATACCTCGGCCTGCTGCTGAATCCTGGGGGTCCAACCCATCTGGTAAAATTCTCCGACATGCATGTAGATGCACATGTCAGCGATTGCCCGCACACGCTCTTCCGTTACGTTGGGGAAAAATCCCGGGAACGCCGTTATGGAGATGAAGTACTTGGGGTACAGCGCCGCGATGTGAAACGCGCTGATGCCTCCGTTGGAAATTCCCGCGATATGGAATTTGTTATCCTCGATCTTATAGTCCACGAGAAGTTTGTCGAGAAACTCAGGGAAGATGCGCTCACCGCCCTGGAAGAAAAGTTGCCCGCCGAACGCAGCCGGTAGCACCACAATGTAGCCGCGCTGTTCCGCCTCACTCTTCCAATTTCTGCGGATCGTGTTTTCAACCACGTCCATCGTCTGCGGTCCGCCGCCAAAAGCCAGTACTCCTGGATAGGCCTGCGCCGGATCGTAGTTCTTTGGCAGGATCACCCGGTATTGGACAGGCGTTGATTTGATGTTGATAGTCTTCGACGAAACTTCTGCGAACAAGAGCCCGCCAGACCCGCTGGAGAAGAGAAGGATCGCAACCACGCACAGCGATCGTGTTCGGTAAACCTGAGATCGTCCCATTCTGTCCAATCCTTCGGTGCATGAGATTCTTCCCGAAAAGTATACAACGAACAGTTTCCAGTGCCCCCAGCCATTCCGGTCAACTCAGCGATCCGAAGCGAGTAATCGGCATGGTTGCACTTAAACCAGAGCGGGTAGTGATACCGTTGGGCGGTCTTCGTGTAGTGTCGCCATCCTGTCTGCCCTACGGTAAAACTGTAGCGCCATGTGACACAGGCCGCTTGCGTGGATGCGGCTGAAAGCGGTAGAATACAGGTTGACTGTGTTCGTGGTGGATTATCCCCTTTGCGGGGCCAATCGAGGGAGTTCGCGGAATCACCCGGCTCGACGCCCGGCATATTCCAAGGAGGCTAGCGTGGGAATAAGTCTTACAACAGAGGCAGTGTCCAAGGTAAAAGAGATTATGGGACAGCAAGAGCCTGCTCCGGCGGGGCTGCGCATTGGCGTGGTGGGCGGTGGCTGCTCGGGCTTCTCTTACTCGATGATGTTCGAGCAGGGTGGCGATGACGAAATGAGCATGGACAAGATTTACAACTTCGACGGCGTTAAGGTCTTCGTCGATCAGACCAGCCTACTCTACCTCGACAATACCCAGGTCGATTACGTCGAGTCGTTGGAAGGTGCTGGCTTCAAATTTTCTAACCCCAACGTGAAGAGTACCTGCGGCTGCGGCAGCTCGTTTAGCACCTAGTTTTCGGCACACAGCCACAACTGGCAGAACCCAATCGAAATATTATGGAGACGCAGCACTCTCGGGGATCCCCGGAGAGCTGCGTTTTTGTTTCTGGTGCAATAACCCAGCCCCGCTTAATTGTCGCCCTCCTTTTGTCCTCTTGTAGCCTTTTGGGCCAGAAACGGTACAATAGCGGAGTACTCGATCCTCGGCATATTGGGGTAGCCTTTGCCCTCGGGCGGAGTCAGTAGAGAGATGAGCCTGCAACAGATCACTGCCACCCAGCCCAACGATTCGACCCAGCCGTCCGGGCCTCTGGCAGGGCTCCGCGACCAGTTTGGACGGGTGATCGACTATCTGCGCATCTCCGTCATCGACCACTGCAACCTGCGCTGCGTCTATTGCATGCCGGAACACGGGCTGAAATTCCTGCCGCCCAGCGATTTGCTTACTCCCTCCGAAATCGCCTCCGTGGTGCGCGTCGCCGTGGACGCCGGCTTTCGCAAGTTCCGCCTGACCGGCGGCGAGCCCACGTTGCGCCCCGACCTGCTCGACATCGTGCGCCAGATCACCGCCATTCCCGGCGCAGGTGAGCTGGCCATGACCACCAACGGCATCCTGCTCCCCGACCTGGCAAAGCCGCTGGTCGCGGCCGGCCTGCGCCGCGTGAACATCCACATCGACTCGCTCGACTCGGTGAGCCTCGCCAAGATCATGCGCTGGGGCAAGCTCGAGGATATCTGGCGGGGCATCGAGGCCGCCGAAGCCGCCGGGCTGACGCCGATCAAGCTAAACGCCGTGGTAACCCGCGGCTACAATGACCAGGACGTCGCCGCGCTGGCTGCGCTGACTCTCTCGCGCGACTGGCACTTCCGCTTCATCGAACTGATGCCCTTCGGCAGCGGCGAGACCGCGCAGGTGGCCCGCGACAATTACATCTCGAATGACGAAGTGCGCGCGCGCATCGAGGCTGCGCACGGCCCGCTGACGGAGCTGCCCAGCGGCGACGCCTCGGACGAGTCGCGCAATTACCGCCTGCCCAACGCGCGCGGCGTGGTGGGCTTCATCAGCCCGGTCTCGGCGCCGTATTGCGGAAGCTGCAACCGCATGCGGCTCACGGCCGAGGGCAAGCTGCATCTCTGCCTGCTCAACGACGACGAGATGGACATCAAGAAGCAACTGCGCCAGAACGGCCAGGACGCCGTGCGCGACATACTGCTGAAGGCCGTGCATCAGAAGCCCGTCGGCCATCGCCTGCACGAAGGCCTCTCCACCAAGAACCGCGGCATGTTCCAGATCGGCGGCTGAAGGAATCGGCCATGCCGGTGTTAGAATAGGTTCGGAAGGAGATCGCAGAATGTCTAACCAGGGCCAACAACTTCTCCAGCAGGTACTCTCACTCCCGCCGGAGGAAAGCGCCCAGGTCGCCGAGAAAATCCTGTCCAGCCTGGACGCATCGGCTCAACAGGAAATAGATTCCTTGTGGGCAGCCGAAGCGGAAAGTCGCATCGACGCATTTGAGCGAGGCGAGATGCAGTCGATCCCCGCTGAGGACGTGTTCCGCTCCATTCGCAAGTAATTACTCCATCTTGCACCCCACACCCATTGCGCTGACCATTGCCGGCTCGGACCCTTCTGGCGGGGCGGGCATTCAGGCTGACCTGAAGACGTTTCATCAGTTTGGCGTGTATGGCGCGAGCGCGATCACGCTTCTCACTGTGCAGAATACGCGGCGAGTGAGTCGCGTGGAAGTGACTCCCGCTGAGTTAGTCATTGAGCAGATCGACGCTGTGCTCGAGGACATGCTTCCCGGCGCGGCCAAAACGGGCTCGCTGGGTAACTCGGATGTGATTCGCGCCGTCGCCAGCCGGGCCAGTCGGTTCGCGTTTCCGCTGGTGGTTGATCCGGTGATGATCAGCAAGCACGGCGCGCCGCTGTTGAGCGATGATGCCCGCGCCGTGCTGCTCGACCAGCTTCTTCCGCACGCGTTTCTGGTAACTCCCAATTGGCACGAAGCGCTGGCCCTGGCGGGGTTGCGTGAATTCGAGAGCGATGATTACGAGTCACTCAGCCAGCAGGCCGCGCACGCGATACTTGCAATGGGCGCGAAAGCTGTGCTGATTAAGGGGGGACACCGCCCTGCCCGCTTATCGTCTGCGCCGTCAACGGAGTCAAACGACCTGCTCTACCACGAGAGCGAGGTGTACCTCTATGCTGCCCCGCGCATTGATACCCTACACACGCACGGCACCGGGTGTACTTACTCGGCGGCCATCACAGCATTGCTTGCAAAAGGCATGGAGTTGGTGCAAGCGGTGGGCGTCGCGAAGCAATTCATCCACCGCGCCATCGCCACAAACCCCGGCATCGGCGGCGGCCACGGCCCCGTAAATCACTTCGCTAAAACGGAGTGATGCTCGATTGGCGCGGTAGCGTGCGGAGGCTTACTGGTAGCGAGGAGACTGGCTGCGCTCGGAGGTTATGAGCGACTCGAAGATGGCCAGCACACGTTTGCGGTAGGGGACGATAATCTCGATGGCCTCGCGGTAGAGCGGTTCGCGCGCCTGCAGCACGCGCCACTTGGCCAACAGTACGGGATCGACATCAATGTCTCGGCGCAGGTTGTCAAGCGAGTGGCCACGCAGAAACAGGCCATAGAAAAACGCCGCCTCGCGCTGCGGAGACAGCCCATTCACCTCGGTGAACATCTCATCCAGCAACACGGGTTCCACGCCCACGGCCTGGCGTCCTGGGTTGCTCATTTCGGATTGGCGTAAAGAGGGCGGCATAACTCTGCAAGTATAGCTATTTTAAGGGTCAATGGCAACGAAAATCGGGCAACGAAAATCGTGCTCGAGGGTAACCAGCAGGAGAAGAGTTAGTTTCTTGCCGGGGGAATTGCTAAGGCTTCGAAGTAGACCAGGTACGATTGCGGCGATGCCGGCAGCGAATTTTTTTTCATACTTGCGCAGATGATGCGGAAGAGGTTGTCCTGCTCGGAGACGGCGAGAGCGGAATCTGGCGCTTCGACCGACGGCTGGGTCACCGCTAGATGCCGCAGAATATCGTAGATAATTTCGCTGGCGCGCGCTACAGGTGTCCGAAAGTCTCCGCAGACAAATTGAAACTCCGCGTCCATCTCGTGAAAATGCCAAGCGAGACATGCGCAGAATTCCACCGCTGCCTCAAACTGCGTGAGCGCCTCAGCGGAGAACGTCCCCGGCGCGTCTCCCACTTTGCCTATGCGCGGGTCCAGCACCAATTGCACACGCCGGTCGTCCTCCCGTGCAAATTCGCGGACCTTTAATGAGCCCGACCGCGCCGAGGCCTTCCAATCGACATGGCGGACGCTATCAGACCCGAGCATCTCGCGGATCGAGTACAGGTCGTGCCCCATGCCTTTCTGGAATGCCTCCAGCTCACCGCTGAGCATGGGCAGTATCTCGATGAGTTTTTCGTTAGGGCGAACGGCTGGATACACTAGAAGTTCACGCGAGAGACCCAAGTGCATAGTCTTGTCGAGGAACCCGAAGGGGAACCGTGTACTCAAATCGAAATGGTCATCGCGATAATGGCCGCGGCGCGGGAATTCTATCTCGACTTGGCGCTCAATCGCGCTGCCCCGTGGCAAGAAGGGAAAGTAGAGCGGCTGATCGAGAATACCCCGCCTGGCCTGGACGTCACCAATCGCCGATGGCTTCGTTCCTCTGCGGGCGGGTCTCGCCGCAGTTTGCGATCTGGCGCCGGCAAGCGTTTTCCATTGTGCGAGTGCTAGCGCCGCCATGGCAAGTATCAGCGAGGCCCCCAGCGTCAGCAATCCAACCACGACCAACGCCAGGATGCTGAACCGATAGAAATCTGCGATTACCTTCCAGAGAGCCAGCAAAACGACTACCGTGAAGGTAGCCGCCACGCTGCCCAAGCGCAGCCCTTGCGCGAAGACGTGCTTCCAGTCAATGGCCATCGCCCCTTTGCTTATGCTCGCGCCAGCCAATCCAGCCGAGCCTCTCAGGGTGAGCGAAAACGACGGGAAAACTTTTTTCAGATTCGACAGGCGTACTCGCGCACGCACGGGCTGCCGCGCGAAAACATGCTGCGGAAGCTCAATGTCGACACCCACGCCGCTCAGCACGCCCAATGAAAGAATGCCCGACATCAGGATCGCAGCCAGCAGGCTGGACAGAATCATATAAAGGAGATTATTGCCTGTATTCAGCCCCGCGATGGCCAGTAGCAGAATCAGTACGATGAATGCCCAGCCCTCGCGCGTTAGCTTGTAATCGAGGCTCACATGCAGCCACTCGATGCGGGTGCGCCGGGCGAGGTAGGGAATCGCCGTGAAGGCCACATAGCCGGCCAGCAACAATGCCGCTCCCGCGCAGAGCCCCGTGGCGATTACCCGGCCTTGTTGCGCGAACACGCTGGAGTACATAGCCAGCACAAACGCCAGCGCCAATGCCATCATGGAGATCAGAAAGGTGCGCCAGCCCGGCACGTCCAGTTTGGCGATCCATCTGCGCAGCAGTGTGCGCGCGGTTAGTCGGCGAAAAATTTTGGAGGATACGTTCGTCCCGGTGGTTACAGGCATGGTTTTGATAATATCACCGGAGATGGCATGGAATCTCAATCTGGAGAATCACGCCGGAGACACTCCGGCTCTGTCCCACGGCCCCGGCACATATGCTAGCGCCGCGCGGCGAGATCTTCCGTATCGGGAGTTTTCATGGGAGTGGGGGATACGGCTTTCGCCGGAGACTTCCTGTTTCCAGGTGCGGGCAGGCGCGGAGCGATCTTCACGCCGCTGAGCGTGTCCACGTAGCCGGAGACACCGGCAAACAGTGCTTCGGCGATCTTCTGGCGATGCTCGGTCGTGCGCAGCCGTTTTTCTTCGGCCGGATTGCTCAGGAAGGAAACTTCGGTCAATACCGAAGGCATGTTGGCGCCGATCAAGACCACAAAGGGCGCGGTCTTCACGCCGCGGTCAAACTGATTGGCTGTCTTGCGATTCATTCCCTTGGCTAGCGATTTGCGCAGCGAGGACTGCATGCGAGCAGCGAACTCCTTGGACTCATCGAGCTTTTCCTGCAACGCGATCTTGCGCACGATACCCTGTAAATTGGCGATGGTCTCCTGCGCGCCGGAGTTTTCGCGCGCAGCGACCTTGAGCGCCTCGGGGTCGGAGGTGAAGTTGAGGTAATACGTCTCAATACCCACGGCATTTTTTGCGGTGCTGGAGTTGAGATGGATGGAAAGGAACAGGTCGGCCTCGGCCTTGTTGGCCAGGGCCACGCGGCCCTCCAATGGTACGAAGCTGTCGTCAGCGCGGGAAAAAACCACCTCGCTGCCGAGCTTCTCCTCTATCAACTTGCCCACGCGCTGCGCCAGATCGAGCGACAACTCCTTCTCGGTCAGCCCACCTGGTCCGATGGTTCCGGGATCGTGCCCGCCGTGCCCAGCATCAATGAAGATGCGACCGATCTTTAACCCTAACGCGCGTGTCAGTGAATGCGTTCCACCGCGAATGGGCGCGGCGGCGCGTAATTTCTGATCTATAGCGGATGGCGCGACGGCAGCCGGCTCTGCTTTGGCCATCAGCACAGGCACGGAGGGAAGGGCGGGTGCGGGAGAATTCGCCGCTACCGGAATTGCCGCGTCAATCTCAGAGACGCGACCGCGCACGTCAATCACCAGTCGATAGGGATTGGTCATCTCGCTGATCTGAAAATCGGTATCCGCTCCCAGGTCCAGCACCAGTCGCGAGACACGCTTGTCGAACTGGGCCAACCGCACGCGTTTCAGCAGGTCACCGTTTACCTCCAGCGTGCGCCCGCCGACGGGCTGGGGGATCCTGGTATCTTGCAGATCAATGTAGAGCCGCGGCGGAGTGCTCAGTTGCGCCGCCTGATACTTCAGTTTTTGCCCCACCTCCAATTGACCTACATCCACCACCACGCGGCTGGACTCCGGGTTGGTCCAGTACCGAATGTCGGTGATTGTGGACAGGTCATCCTTCGCTGACTTCCCGGCCGAGGGGGACTCGCTGGCTGGTTTGTCTGCAACTGGTTTGAGGGCCGGAAGTTTGCTGGAGAGCGTACCCTCTTTGGTCTGGCTGACGGTGTGAGCGCGATTCTCCGCGGCATCGGCTGCCGGGCCGATCTCATCTCGCAGTTGCGAGACGGCCTGTCTGGCTAGCTTCGATTGCGCGGAGTTGGGGTAGTCGGCCACGTAGCGTCCGAACTGCTCCAGCGCTTTTTCCGGCTGGTGGAGGTCGTGCCGATAGATGCGCGCAATGGCCAGCCGCGCGTCGAAGCGAAACTGGCTCTGCGGGTATTCACGCAACAGGAACGAGTAGGCCTCAATGGCCTGCTGGAAGTGAATCGGCTCGCTCCAGCGGCGAGCCATCTCCTCGGAAAGCTCGCCAATGGCCATCAGACTGATCGTGGAGTTGCCGTAGGTGGGCGCGGTCAGATAGACGCGGCGGAAGGTGTCGATTAGCTTGCTGTAATCTTCGATGGTCCGGTTGGACATCGAGGTCTTCTGAAGCTCGGAATGCTTCTTGCGCGCCTCCTCAAAGTAATTATTGGCACGGTCGAGCGCGCCGCTGGCCTGCGCCGATGGCGTTATCCCGGCCATGATCCAGGCCGCCAGCAACAGTACTGGCAGTGCCGGACGCAACCTGCCGCCGCGACCGGTAGACTCAAAGCTATGGGATTGAATCCGCATCATTAGGCTTCGTCGGAGCCTGCTCCGGCTTGCGAGATCAACTTCTATGGCCGGTCCGTATTGGAAAAGTGAATGACTCCGCTATCATCCACATACTTGAAAATTTGCGGTTCCGGCGGTACTCCCGCAGCGGCAGCGACGGTACTCATGGAATACAGTTCGCTGATCTTGCGGATATAGTTTTGCGTCTCACGATAAGGGGGCACGCCGCCGTTGCGAGTTACCGCCATCTCTCCGGCGTTGTATGCCGCGAGCGAGAGTCGCACATCGCCTTTGAACATACCCATCAGATATTTCAGGTAGCGAATGCCACCGTCCAGATTCGAGCGTGGGTCGAAAGAATCCATCACGCCGAAGCGACGGGCCGTCGCCGGGATCAGTTGCATCAGGCCGCGCGCGCCTCTATTGGAGACAGCGTAAGGGTTGTAGTTGGATTCCACGCGAACAATGGCGTGGACCAGGTCGGCATCCACCTGGTGTCGACGCGCGGCGTCGCTTACGAGCTCTGCGATGTAGTCGCGTCCACGAGGAACTGTGGGAATATCCTGGGATGAGGATTCTGGCGCAGTGCTCGGGTCGCCAAGTGCTTCGGTAATGATTAACTCATCGGGTACGGCGGCGGGTTCTGCCGCAAACGCCGCAGAGTCGGAAGATTTAGCAGAGTCGGATGTCTTGGCCAGCAATTTCCGGCCGGTAGCCCCAGTTTTGCTGGAAGTGTGCACTTTGGGCGTTGCCGATGATTCCGCGGGTTCGTTGACGAAGACCACGCGCCCCGCGGAGTCGACAAAACCGGAGATGTTCTCTGCCGCCTGTCCAGGCACAATGCTGGACGCAATCAGACCAATCGCCAAAGTGGCGATTGCCCAAGCGCGTACACGTGAGGGGCTATGCCCTTTCCGTATTCGATGGCGGCGCATACTAGCCAATACCTCTTGCCAATGTCTGGGCTGATGATTCAGTCCGTAAAGCTCCAACCGCTTGTGATTATAGACGGTTAGAACACGCCCATTATAGCATTCCGGCCAGTACGTCAGCGGCTTCATTCAGGACGGTATCGAGTCGGGCAACGTCCTTCCCCCCAGCCTCGGCTAGGTCTGCCCGTCCGCCGCCGGTACCGCCCAGTTTCTGCGCAATTGCCTGTGCGAACTTACCGGCATGGACCCGCTTGTTTAGGTCCGGAGTGACGGCTGAGATCAGCGCGACTTTATCGTCCGCCACGGAGGTCAGCAGCACCACTCCAGAACCCAGCTTCTGCCGCATGGAGTCCGCTAAGTTCCTCATTTCAGGGCGTCCAAGTCCATCCGACCGGATTGCCAGCAGCCGCACATCCTTCACCAACCGGACCTTCGAGTCGATGTCCACTAGCTGCGCGTTGGCCAGCTTCATACGCAGAGTTTCAATTTGCTTCTCCAGGGTCCGCTGGTTCTCGGTCAGCCTGGCGACGGCCTGCGACAGCTCCGCCGGAGTCGTCTTCATGGCAGCGGCCAGCCCTCGAACCATTTGGGTTACCTCTTGGAACTGGTCGAGCGCGCCCGCTCCGGTTACGGCCTCTATACGCCGGACGCCGGCCGAGATGCTGCCCTCGTGGACCACCTTCAGCAGGCCGATCTCCCCGGTGCGCTGGACGTGCGTTCCGCCGCATAGCTCCTTGCTGAAGCCCGGCACCGCGACCACGCGGACCTTGTCCGGATACTTCTCGCCGAAGAAGGCCAACGCTCCGCCCTCGACCGCGCGGTCAATGTCCATCACCGCCGTCTCGACCGCATTGTTCTTCTGGATCTCCTGATTGGCGAGGTTCTCGATCTCAGCAAGTTCTACCGGATCAAGCGAGGCGAAGTGCGAGAAGTCGAAGCGCAGTCGCTGCGGATCGACCACCGAGCCCGCCTGCTTCACGTGCGTCCCCAGCACCTGCCGCAGCGCGGCGTGCAAAATGTGCGTCGCGGTGTGATTGCGCATCGTCGCCCGGCGACGGTCCACATCCACCACCGCGGAAACCGCATCCCCAACGTGTACTGCTGCTTTGGTAACGACGCGATGAGAAGTAAGCCCCGAGACAGGCCTATAAGTGTCTTGTACCGTAACGACCACATCGCCACTTACTTCAGAAACTAAGTTGCCCGTGTCACCCACCTGCCCGCCTGACTCGGCGTAGAACGGTGTGTGATCCAGCACCAACTCCGCCTTGCTTCCGGTGGGAAGCTCATTCACCGATTTGCTATCCAGCAGTAATGCGACCACTGTGCATTTCTGAGACTCGGTCTGTTGATAGCCTTCAAATATTGTTTGTCCCTGCTTCAATATCTCCGTGTAGACGGGCGATAGCACGGCCTTCTCCGCGCCCTTCCAACTCGCGCGCGCGCGGTCGCGCTGGCGTGCCATCTCTGCCTGGAAGCCGGCTTCATCGACGGTGAAGTTGCGCTCGTCGGCCATCTCATTGATCCAGTCGAGCGGCATCCCAAAGGTGTCATAGAGGCGGAACAGCTTGTCTCCCGGCAGCACGACCTTCGTATCACCGGTGGGTTTCGCGGCGTCCTTAACGACCTTCTCGAATTCGCTCAGCGCAATTGTCAGGGTGTGCGCGAAGCGCTGCTCCTCCGACTTCACCACCGTGGCCACCCGGTCAGATGACTCGATCAGCTCCGGGTAGGCCGGCGACATCATCTCGGCGACTTTGCCGGTGAGCTTGTAGAGAAATGGGTCGGTCAATCCCAACTGTCCGCCGTGACGCGCGGCGCGGCGCAGGACTTTGCGCAGCACGTAGCCGCGGCCATCGTTGGCGGGCAGCACGCCATCGGTAATGAGGAACGCGGCGGCGCGGGCATGGTCCGCGAGTATGCGTAGCGAAGTGTCGTTCTCCGCCTTCTCGCCGTACTCGACTCCTGCCATTTCTCCTGCCTCGACGATCAACGGCCATAGCAGGTCTGTCTCGTAGTTACTCAGTTTTCCCTGTAACACGGACGCCAGTCGCTCGAAGCCCATGCCGGTGTCAATTGACGGCTTTGGAAGTGGTACCATCGTGCCATTCGAATCGCGGTTGTACTGCATGAAGACTAGGTTCCATATCTCGACGTAACGTCCGCACTCACATGGAAACTGACAGTCAGTATGTCCCCAGTCACTCGCTTGCGGGCCCAGGTCATAGTGCATTTCCGAGCAAGGCCCGCACGGGCCGGTGTCGCCCATCGACCAGAAGTTATCCTTCTCATCCATACGAAAAATGCTGCTGGCGGGCTTGCCCGCGATCTTCGACCACAGGTTCAGCGCGTCGTCGTCCTCGCGGAAAACTGTGATGGTCAGCCGGTCTTTGGGTATGCCGTAAACGCCGGTAATCAGCTCCCATGCGTACTCGATTGCTTCCTTCTTGAAGTAGTAACCGAAGGAGAAATTGCCGAGCATTTCGAAGAATGTGTGGTGGCGGCGCGTGCGCCCGACGTTCTCCAGATCGTTGTGCTTGCCTCCTGCGCGCATGCATTTCTGCGAAGAGGTAGCGCGCATGTAGTCGCGCTGCTCCAGTCCCAGAAACACGTCCTTGAACTGATTCATGCCCGCGTTGGTGAACAGCAACGTAGCGTCATTGGCCGGGACGGTTGGCGAACTTCTGACCACGCGGTGGCCACGCTCCGCGAAGTAATCCAGGAATGTCTTGCGAATCTGATTTCCGTTCATAGCTGTGTATTCACCGGGTTTCTATCGATGCTTTGCATGAGTGAGTAGTGAATGACTCGGTTGTCGTTCTACTTCTTCGGCAGCCGCTTGCGAAGGTTCTCGACTAGCTTTCTACCCGCGGCTGGATCGGACACCTTCCCTTTTATTGCTTCGGTCCAAACCACGGTTCCATTTGTGCGGTCGATCACATGCAGGAATACCGCTACGCCGGGTTTGTATTGCCTTGCCAGATCAGCGGCGGCGGGATTGAGGAAAATGTCCGGGTCTGATTTTTCAGTAATCAACAAAATCAGGTCGGTGACTTCACTGTCGTACGTTAGTTCCCAACGCGCCCATTTGCGCAGCGCTTCCTCGGCTGGCGGAAGCTGTGGATTGATCCGCGGCTGGCCAGTCAGGAAGGCCACTCGTGCATTCAGCAGCCCGGGTGGCAACGGTTTTTTCTGTGCTACGGCAGCCACGGATGTCATCACGCAACACGCCAGGATTAGTGTGCCAATGCCCACCCATCGAGACGATCTGTCCGATCCACTCAATTGTTCCAAGCAAGACTCCTTCACCAACCATACGCCGCAATACTATTCTGTTTCCACATCTTCATCCGTAGAATCGGCGAGCGACTCGATCCACTCCCGCCATTTGTCGGGGTCAATCGACGGGCCGTCCGCGCCACGCCGTTTTGCGGAATTCAATCCCTGGAGTTCCTTCACAATTGTGGCAGACGAAAAACCCGCGCGCAACAAGCGTTGGTACAGCGTGGCCAGCGCGGAGGCCTTGCTGGGCGGCTTCGCCAACCGCAACTTCCGGCGTAGGTAGTCGCGCAGCAGGTCGCGCTCATTCAGCGGCTCATAGCCAGCCTGCACCGCTTGGTCGGCGATCTCGCGCCCCACTCGCTTCTTCGCCAGATCGCGCCGTACGCGCCCTGCACCGTGACCTTCATTCTCGATCCGCGAGCGCACAAATAGGCGCGCAAAGCGCTCATCATCTAGATACCCGTGGTCGCGCAGGCGAACGATGGCGTCTCCAATATCCGCTTCGCCGGCTCCGCGCTGCGCGAGAAACGTGCGTATCTCCGCCGTGGAGCGCGTCCTGCGCGCCAGCGCCTTCACGGCCATCTCGTAAACGGCGTTCCCGGTTGGCGGCTCTTTAGGCTTGCCGGATCGAGTTTTTGTGCGATAGGCCATTTCACTTTTATGCCAATAATCTATTCACGGTCATCCGGGGCGCTGCAACCGGCGGAGCTTCGCGTATTTCAGATAAACATAGTAGGCGGCCATGCGCGCGATGGTCAGCCCAGCGGCGCCATCAAGGAATCCAGCGCGCAGCAGGTACGTCTCAAGGAACTTCCACGGCGGCAGCAGGATCATGCGGGTCAGCGCCCCGCGTGTGCCGCGCGCGTGAGCCTCCTGCGCGGCCAGCGTGGTATAGCGATCCACCGTGCCGCGGTGCTGCTCAATGGTGTCGCAGGTGTAATGCAGCAGGTCGCCGCGCAACGCGCCTGCTTCACCATCGACGACCACGCTTTCATGAACATATTCGCCCACCCAGCACGCGCGGCGGCGGTCGTACAAGCGCACCTTGCGATCCGGGTACCAGCCGGAGTGGCGTATCCAGCGCCCGCAGTAGTGCGGTAGCCGAGGCATGGAATACCCCGCCGCTTCATCATTCGCGAATTGCTTCAGAGTCCTGATCTCCTCAATCAAGGCGGGCGAGAGCGCCTCGTCGGCGTCCAGGCTCAACACCCAATCGTGGGCTGCCTGTGCGGCAGCGAAGTTCTTTTGGCGGGCATATCCTTCCCAGACGTGCTTGATGAATCGCGCGCGACCTCGCACGGCAATCTCGTGTGTGAGATCGGTGCTGCCGCTATCGACGACTACCACCTCGTCGGCCACGCCGCTGACAGACGACAACGCACGGCGCAGATTGCGCTCTTCATTCAGCGTGATGATGACGGCAGAAATCTTCATGGTTGAAATGCCCCACAGAGCCGCGACCGGAAGGGAGCGGTCGCTCGAATGATGGCGGCGTATAGGACCACCGCTCCCTCCCGGTCGCGGCGCTGTTCTCATTTTTCAGTATGCCAGCAGGAGGCGCAGGTCGCGGACATTTGTTCCTGTCGGCCCGGTGATGATGGTGTCGCCAAGTTTCTCAAAAAAGTGAAACGAGTCGCATTCTTCCTGAAACCTCGCCGCGTGCATGCCCAGCGTCTTCGCGCGCTTGATCGTTTCGCCATCGGCAATAGCGCCAGCCGCCGGGCTGTTGCCGTCGATTCCGTCGGTGCCCGCACTAAGGACCACGATGTCATAGCCGGCAATCTTCTGCGCACAATCCAGCACAAATGCCTGATTGCGCCCGCCCATTCCGTCGCCGGTAACGGGGCAGCTCAATTCGCCTCCGCTGACCACCGCCACGGGCTGGCCGGGATGGGTCGAGCGAAGTTCCGACAGGCGAGTCAATAGATAATCCGAGGCTTTTTCAAACTCCCAATCATCACAACTTGTCACCGTGCGAACGATGATTTCATTTTCGTAAAGCAGGTTCGCGAGAAGATTAAGCGCATCCCAATTGGACAGCAGGCAATAGTAGGAACTGCGGGCAAAGCAACTGAGGCCATCCTTTGGAGTCTCACGCAACGGCACGATTGGTTCGTTCTTGTGTAGGCCTCGTGGTAGGAAAATCATCGGGTAATTTTTGAATTGAACGTATCGGGAAAGCACCGCTTCACATTCATCCAATGTCGATTCATCTGGCATGGACGGTCCGGAAGCTACCACGGACGACATCATCTCCGGCACGTCGGACACGAATATAGTAACTTGCTCAGCGGGCTCAGCGGCTCTTGCCAGCCTTCCTCCCTTGATCGCAGAAAAATGCTTGCGAACTGTATTGATCTCTTGAATGCTCGCGCCGCAGGTTACGAGCCCCGCGTAAAAGGTCTTCCAATTGTCGACCGAGTAGGTGGGATCCATGGGCAATTCCGCCAAGGACGACCCGCCACCTGAAATTAGAAAAATCACAAGGCTGTCAGGGCCACGTCCGTGCGTTCGCAGCAATGAGAGCATCGCCACTGCGGCGGCGAAACTCTGTTCGTTGGGATAGGGGTGGCCGCCCGCAAAATATTCGAAGCCAGGAACTGGTTTGGTGGGAAGGGCTGGCGCGGCGACTACGCCGCGAAGTGGCACGCCCTCCATGATCTCCGCCAGGGCGTGCGCCATCTCGATGGCGGCCTTGCCCATGGCGATCACGCGCACGGGGCGGCCGGAGTGCAGCGGGATGCGGGCGCTCCCGATCTCCAGCACGCCATCGCGCAGGCGCGCCATAGCACGCATCTTCGTGCCAACATCCAGGTGCGGCAGCGTCTTCAGGAACAAGTCCCGGGCTAGTTGGCGAGCTTCCTGCGAGGTCATCAATTAGGACTTCCCTTGCTTCAGCATGAACTATACGGCAACTCAGCTAAATCTGTATCAATGGAATCGAGACGACGCCTCATTCATTGCCAGCCGGGCGCGGCGGGTGCTACCATGAACAGTGGGAGCAGGCCCTTGCGCTTCCGCAGCACGCAATCGATCAGACTTCGGGCCCCGTGCAACAGAAACCTGCCAATCCCGCTAGGTCCGGAAGGAAGCAACGGTACCAGGATCTTCCGTGTGCCACGGTGCGTCCCGAAGTCTGGCCCACTGCGTGGGGGCGTGCGCAAAGCTTCCGATGGTCGCTTCGCGGTGACCAGTAAGAATGATCAGAATAATTATGCAGCGCGCAGTCCGGTAATCTTCTCTGAACGGAATCAAACCCAGTGCATCAGGTCATTGCTCGCACTTATCGACCGCAACGCTTCTCTGAAGTGATCGGGCAGCGGCACGTCACGCAGACCTTGCAGAATGCGCTGCGCCTGAATCGCGCCGGGCACGGCTACATCTTCTCCGGAATGCGCGGCTGCGGCAAGACCACCATGGCGCGACTGATGGCCAAGGCGCTGAACTGCCATCGCTGCATCATCCCAGGGCAACAAACGTCCCAGCCGCCCGAGCCGTGCGGCGAGTGCCCGTCCTGCACGGAGATCGCCGCCGGCCGGAGCCTGGATGTGATCGAAATTGACGCGGCCTCCAATCGCGGCATCGACGCCGTGCGTGAGTTGCGCGACAACGCCCGGTACGCCCCAGCCCGCGACAAACACAAGGTCTTCATCATTGACGAAGCGCACCAGATTACCAATGAAGGCTTCAACGCGCTGCTCAAGACGCTCGAAGAGCCGCCCGCCCACGTGATCTTCATCCTGGCGACGACCGAACTGCACGACCTGCCGGAGACCATCCTCTCGCGCTGCCAGCACTTCGCCTTTCACGCGGGCAGCTTCGCGGAGATTCTCGGACATCTCGGCACCATCTGCGCCGCCGAAAAAGTGGAGGCGGACGGACAGGCGCTGGCCGCCATCGCGGCATCGGCGGGCGGCAGCCTGCGCGACGCGCTCTCGCGACTCGAACAGGCCATCGCCGCGTTTGGAGCCAACCTCAAAGGCGACGCTGTACTTCGACTGTTGGGCGCGGTGCCGTCGCATATGGTGGAGGAAGTCTTTGCGGCGGTGCGCGCACAGTCGCGCGAGAGCTTGCTCGGTGTCATTGCGCAACTCGTTGACGAAGGCTATCAGCTCCCGCATTTTTCATCTCAGCTTGTTCGGGCCGTGCGCAACATGCTGGTAGCCAAGCTGGCCGGGCCTGCGCCACATCTGCTGGAAACCTCTCCGGAGGAGTGCCAACGGCTGGCTGATCTCGCTACAGAGTTCTCCGAGGAAGACTTGATGCGCTTTCTCGACATCCTGCTGCAACTACACCAACAGCTTCGTCATGCGGCGGAACCACGCTTCGCCATGGAACTGGGCCTGCTGAAGTTGGTAGACGCCGAGCGGTTGGTCGCTCTGGAAGAGTTGATCGCACGACTGGATGGAGTGGCTCCCGGGCCTTCTTCTCCCAAGCCGCCGTTGCCCAGCCCGTCAGGTCCTCCATCTACGCGGCCATCGGGTGGTGCGCCGCCGAGTGCGCCACGCACTTCAGCCGCCAGCCCGTTTGAGCAGGACACACTTCGCAAGCGGCAGAGTTTGGAGGCAGTGGTCGAGTCGCCGGCTTCCTCCGCGCCGAGTACTCCCGTGACGGGTCCCGCCCCCGCACAATCCGCAGAGCCAACCTCAGGCACGACGGCGGAGGATTGGAAGGGCGCTGTGCTGCAGGAGCTGGAAGAGAAAAATAAATTGATGCTGTCCTCAATGCTGGCCGACGCCGATTGGGTTCTGGCGCAAAATGAAGTGCGCATCCACACCGCCAGCGCGGGCATGGCTTCTGTAATTCCAGATGCAGATCGCAAGCTGCTGGAACAGTTGGTGGCAAAGGCAGTGGGACGGCCCGTGAAACTGAGTTTCGTGGCCGCCGCCAAGACGGCGCGGGAACTCGCCGCAACTATGTCCAGCGCGGCACCCACTGCGGGAAAGCAGCCACCGCGTACGACCGGCAAGGCAGGCGCGGTCGATCCGGAGATGGAGGCGCGCGTCCGCCAGGACCCGGAGATACAAGAGTTTGAGACCGTGTTCGGCAAGCCTGTTACGGGCATTCGCCGCCTGCGCGGATAACGCCGAAACGACCGAGGAGTAATACATTGTTTAATCCCCAGCAGATGCTTGGCCAGTTGAAAAAGATGCAGGAGGACATGCAACAGAAGATGGAGACCCTGCGCGCGCAAGGCTCGGCCGGCGGGGGAATGGTATTAGTGGAAGTCAACGGCTCCAAGCGCGTGCTCAAGGTAACCATCGATCCGCAGGTGGCCAAGGACAATGATCTGGAGATGCTGCAAGACCTGATCCAGGCCGCGGTCAACGATGCCCTGCGCAAAGTGGACGAGGCCTTGAAGCAGCAGCTCGGTGGTATGGCGGGGGCGCTGGCTGGCGGGTTGCCGGGCGGCCTAAAGATTCCAGGGCTGTTCGAGTAAAGCAGGAGTCAGAAGACAGAAGCCAGGAGTTGGAAGTCAGGAGAAGAGCCGCTCACTATGCCAGAATATGCCAAGCCGATGGCCAAATTGATTGACGAGTTGAAGCGCCTGCCCGGCGTGGGTTCGAAGTCGGCGCAGCGCATGGCGTTTCATCTGCTGAAGGTGGAAGACGGCGAGGCCGACCGGCTGGCCGACGCCATTCGTGAATTGAAATCGTCGATCCGCTTGTGCGAGATTTGCAACAACATCACCGAGGCGAGTCCGTGCGGGATTTGCAATGATGCCTCGCGCGACCCACATGTGCTGTGCGTGGTGGAAGATTCCGCCAACATCGTGGCCATCGAGCAGACTGGCCACTTCCGCGGCGGCTATCACGTGCTGATGGGCGTACTCTCACCGCTGCACGGCGTGGGCCCGGACCAGTTGCGCATTGAAGGATTGGTCGAGCGCGTGAAGCAGGGTGGCATTCAAGAAGTGGTGATGGCCACCAACCCGACATCGGAAGGCGAAGCCACCGCCATGTATCTGGCGAAACTCCTGAGACCGCTAGGCGCGCGCATCACGCGCATCGCCACCGGCGTCCCCGTCGGCAGCGAATTAGAGTACGTCGACCGCGCCACCATGGCCCGCGCCATGGACGGCCGCAAAGATTTCTGAAGTGAACGGCTGGGAAGCTTCCATCTGGGGCACTTCGATTTCACATTCGGACTTATTTGTTCGCTTCTATTTCCGCTTTATTTACTGCCCACCAATTCTTCCAAAAGCTAATGTACTTCTGTTCGTCTTGGAGGAACGTATCTACTGTCGGGAAATGCAGCCTGGTTTCTTCGTTGGCATACACAACGGCGGGATTTGACGACGCAAAAGCCATGCTCGTGTAGTTTTCAAGAGTTTGCACGGGGAGGCCATTGGCGAACGATGCTATGCCCGCCACTGCTGCGTAGCGCAACTCGGACGAATTGCCGTTAAGCAGTTCGGCAAGAAAAGGAAGAGCTTTCCTGGTGTGAATTGCCCTCAGTGCGGCGACTGCTGCGGACCTTAAAGGTTCTGCGCCGCCAGCCATGGTACCAAGCGATTGAATTGCAGCTGCGTCAGAATCACGATAACGAGCAACTGATCTTGCCAGAGTACTCATCTGCTCGGAGCTGAGCCCCATCTCTCGTCCGTTGCCTAATCCTAACAATGCGCTTCGGTCACCCTTGTCGAGAAGAAGCCCCAACCCTATTGCTTTGACAGATGGGATGGAAGAATTCAAGAGCCCATTTCCGACCGCCTTAAGCCGGACTGGATCAATGTCCCCGAGCGCCGCGAGAAACATTTCTCCTGCCCTTGGGGTACTAGGATCTACTATGCCAGAAACAATTTCCTCTATTAGCTTATCTAGCGGTGTTGCATTTGCCGCGCAGGAAAGTGGCTTAATTGGCAGGTTGATAAAGCTGATATCAAGGGGTATGGAACCGTTCAAGACGGGAAGTATCTTCCAAGCAACTTCTGTCTTCTTCTTAAGGAAGAAAATCCCTGATTTTCCAGCTAACCCGGTTTCGTTGCCAAGATCGTTCGACGATACCGACCAGCTAGCGATGAAAGTCGCATTTATTTGAGCATCCCCTTTTATCGATCTGGCAATCAGGAGTGCAACGTCGATCACGTCACCCGACCTTACAACGCTCTGAACTTTAGCTACGACGACTTCATCGGCTTCACTGAGAAGACGGCCCAGCGGCTTGCCCCCCACCGGATAGCCAAATCCAGGTAGCCCCAAGAACACAAAAACGAGTAGGAGACAGAATACTCTTAAGAACACATTGCGACTTTTCATTTCCGTTTTCCTCCAGCACTCCGTTAATTCCGCTCGTGTCTATCGTCGGCCGTTGGATGGGACGTGGAGTGACTGAGATTAATGGATAAGTTTGGCTGTTCCCTTGACATTGGGTCGTAGCACCAGCATCAACGACCAGTTGATAGCTTCCGTTTCCACGCGGTTCTAGTGCTGCGTTTAGATTGACTACCGCCCCGGTAGTTGCAGTGTCTGATCCGGCTATTTGCGCGTTGGTTGTGCTGCCGGTAGCGACTAATACAGTTCCACTAGATCCGATAAAGTACAGCCTCGCCCTAAAAGTTGCCGTCCAAAATATTCGATTGGGATCTGATGACCAAAACACGGACTTACCCTGAACATGATTTCCATTCGTTCGAAACGTGCCAATCCCGACAAATACCCCTGGACAATCTGTTTGGGCATGGGAAAATGGCAAGAGTGAAGTAAGGACAAGCATCCAAAATCTCAATCTATTCTTTTTTGATACATGAGCAGTGGATCGCAGGTTACCCTTATACGACATTCTTACCTCCAGCATATCTCAAATAATATGGAACTGACCAAGGGGGTTAAGTCGTGACGAGTGCCCCCCCCCGGGGCCGTGTCAAGGTAATTTTTATTAGCGGCTTGGAAGCTGAACGGCGGGGAATCAGCGAGCGGGCGCTTGCGCGGTGGGGGCGTAGTAGCCGGTGCGGGCGCGGATGTTCAGCTTGCCGCGCTTAGGGGCGTTGAGCTGAATCTCCACGCGGCGGAACGAACCATCCTTGGCGGCGTTGGTGGGGGTGTAGGCCAGCACGTACTGGTTACGAATATCGTCGGCGATGATGGTGGCCATCTGCTCGACTTCGGCGGGATTCTTGGGGAAGAACGCGGTGCCGCCGCTGGCTTTGGCGATGGCCTCCAGCGCGCGCTTGGCGCGACGGGCGGCGCGCTTGTCATCTGAACCCAGCAGCGCAGCCGTATAGATCATCACATTCGCGCGATTCACTTTCTGGACAAGTTGCTCGAGTGTGCCCTTGCTGGCGTTATCTTCGCCGTCGGTAACGGCGATGACCACGCGCTTATCCAGCGTCGCTTTTTCTTTCAGGTGGTCGAGCGACATGTCGATGGCGTCATAGAAGGCGGTGCCGCCGCGGGCGTCGATCTTCTCGAGCGCCTCTTCCAGCAGGATCAGGTTGCCCGTGAATTCGGCGTCGAGGAAGGACTCTTCGTTGAAGTTGACGATGAAGACTTCGTCGAGCGGATTGCTGCTTTTGACGAACTTCAGTGCGGCGGCGTTCACGCCTTTGCGCTTGTCGCGCATGCTGCCGCTGTTGTCCACCAGGATGCCCACGGCGACCGGGATGTCCTCGCGCTTGAAGACCTTCAATTTCTGCTCGACTTTATTCTCAAAAACGCGGAACTCGTTCCGCTTGAGGTCGGCGACTGGCTTGCCATTCTTGTCAGTAACGGTGGCATGCAATACCACCAGTTCCGCCTCCACGCTGATGACGTAATCGTCTGTCTCTTCCCCTGCCGTTTTTCTCTTTGCCGGGACATCCACTACCGCCGTAGAGGATTCATTCGTAGAGGGTGCTGGGGGGATGGGCTGTGATTGTCCCGCAGTAGCAGGAGGCGATCCGGACGGAGTCAGGCTGAAGCAGAGAAATGAAACGATGAGAAGTAGGAACCGTCTGAGCCGACCCATAAGGCCCTCGCGCGACATGACCATGAATGCTTAATTTTTCGTCAAGTCGAAAGGAGCTGGAGCGGTGGCTCCGAATTACTCCTGAGGTCCATAATAACCAGCTTTATTGAAAAGCTGCAATGGGGGCAAACCGCGAGGCGGCTTCAACTGCACTTGAATCTTGCGCCATTTGCCGTCGCGGGTGTCATTGGTGGGAGTGTAGCCCAGAACGTAAAGGTTGCGCAGCTCGCGTCCGATCTTGCGGGCAATGTCGGGCAGATCATTGGGATTCTCGACAGGGAACTGCCGACCGCCAGTCATCTCCGCGATTTCCGTTAGCAGGCCGGGACCGGCCAATTCCTCCGGCGTGCGGCTGCGGCTGGAGTACGGCTCAAAGATTCCGACGGCGTAAATCTGCACGTCCGACTCGCGTACGGCGCGCTTGATTTCACTCTCGGAATATCGGCTGTGGTTGTCGCCGCCATCGGAAATAACCAGCAACACCTTGCGCGAATGCTTGGCCTTGCGCATCTCATGCAATCCCAGGTAGATGGCATCCAGCAGCGAGGTGCGGCCCTTCGCTTCGGCGAAATTCAGCTTGCTTTGCAGGGTTCCGCCATCCGAAGTGAAATCCATCAGTTGCGTGGGGCGGTCGTTAAAGCTGATCAGGAAGAACTCGTCTTCCGGATTGGAACTGCGGAAGAACTGCATCACCGCCATGCGTGCCTTGTCCAGCTTGTCTGACATGCTGCCGCTGGCGTCGAAAATTATTCCGGCAGAGAGAGGCACGTCTTCATTCGAGAAGTGCTGAATGTCCTGGGACTGCTTGTCTTCCAATACGCGGAAATGTTCCTTGTCGAGCCCGGTTACAAATCGGTTGTAAGGATCAACCACGCTGACCTGGACCAGAACCAGCGGTACTTCCACGCGGATAGGCCGTTGTGTGGTCGGCTCGAGCACGTCGGAATCGGCCTGAACTCCAATCTGCTCTTCATCAATTGCGACTTCCGGCTCGGCTCCCCAAGCAACAAAACGCGAGACACAAATCACCGCCAGCATGAAGATGAGTGTACGGCTTGTCTTCCGGGCTATCGCCATTTGGCCCCCATTTGGGCTTCCGAGTTGGCCTCATCGTACCGCTTACCTCAGCGGCGCGCAAGTAAAATATATATATTTTTTACAACGGCAAATGAAGCGGTCCCGGCTTGCCTGTAGATGTGCTAGAATTCCTTTTTGCCTGCCTCCATTTCTGAAGGTAAAGTTTCCTATGATCCTGGCCACAGTGCTGACTGGCAAGGCTCAATTCCACCTAAAATTGAATCGTCCTCAGCGGTGTCCCCACCTGGGAAAGGGCCTGGCAGGCCGTAGCGATTAGAGTGTTTCGGGAGGTTTCATGAAACCCAAGTATGTGTTTATAACGGGCGGGGTGGTCTCCTCGCTGGGTAAAGGTCTGGCGGCTGCCTCGGTCGGCTCGCTGCTGGAGAGCCGCGGTCTGAAGGTCACGCTCCAGAAGTTTGATCCGTACCTGAACGTTGACCCCGGCACCATGAGCCCCTTCCAGCATGGCGAGGTTTACGTCACCGACGATGGAGCCGAGACCGATCTCGACCTCGGCCATTACGAGCGCTATACCCATGCGCGCCTCACTCGCGACAATAATCTCACCTCCGGCCGTATCTACGAGCAGATCATCACCAAGGAGCGCCGTGGCGACTACCTCGGCAAAACCGTGCAAGTGATTCCACACGTAACCAACGAAATCAAGGCGGCCATCAAGAAAGTCTCCGCCGACGTGGATGTGGTCATTGTAGAGATCGGCGGAACCGTCGGCGACATTGAATCGCTGCCGTTCATCGAGTCGCTGCGCCAGATGCGCCAGGAACTTCCGCGCCAGGACACGGTTTTTCTGCACCTGGTGCTGGTCCCCTACATCGCCGCCGCCGGCGAACTGAAGACCAAGCCGGCGCAGCACAGCGTGAAGCAGTTGCTCGAAAACGGCATCCAGCCCGATATCCTGCTTTGCCGCACGGACCGCTACCTGTCGCCGGAACTCAAAGAGAAGATCGCGCTGTTCTGCAACGTGGCCAAGGAAGCCGTGATCACCGCCAGCGACGTCGAGTGCATCTACGAAGTGCCCCTCTCACTCGCCAGCGAAGGCCTCGACGAGATCATTCTCAACCATCTGAACCTGCAGGCAGGCGAGCGCCGCATGGAGAAGTGGGCAGAGATCGTCCACCGCATAAAGAATCCGGCGGGCACGGTAACCATCGGCATTGTCGGCAAGTACGTCGACTATGAAGACTCCTACAAGAGCTTGAAGGAAGCGTTGATCCACGGTGGGCTGGCCAATAATCTGCAAGTAGATTTGAAATGGATTGAAGCCGAAGGCGTCGAAGGCGAGAACTGGGAAGAGCAACTTAAATCTTACGACGGCATCCTGGTGCCCGGCGGCTTTGGCAAGCGCGGCGTGGCGGGCATGATCCGCGCCATCGAGTATGCGCGCACGCGCAAGGTTCCTTACTTCGGCATCTGCTTAGGGATGCAAACCGCCGTCATCGAGTACGCCCGCAACGTTTGCGGCCTCGAAGGCGCCGACAGCTCCGAGTTCGACCCGGCCACGCCGCACCGCGTGATCTACAAGCTGCGTGAGCTGCGCGGCGTCGATGAGCTGGGCGGCACCATGCGCCTGGGCGCGTGGCCCTGCAAGATCACGCCCGGCAGCACCGCGCACCGCGCCTACGGGTCGCTCGAAATCTCCGAGCGCCATCGCCACCGCTACGAGTTCAACCGCGAGTACGAAGAGACGCTCGTCGCCCACGGCCTGAAGCTCACCGGCACCACGCCCGACGGCACCTACGTCGAGATCGTCGAGGTTGAGGGCCACCCTTGGTTCGTCGGCTGCCAGTTCCATCCTGAGTTCAAGTCGAAACCGCTGGAGCCGCACCCGCTCTTCGCGGCCTTCATCGCCGCCTCCAACGAGCACCGCGCGCAGCGGGAGGGCACGGCCACAGAGTCATCGACTACGCCTAAGACCCAATCCGTCATTGCGGTGGATTAGAACTGGCCAAATATATCGGAGCGTTCTGCTATACTTGTATAGCAAGGAGGCTCATCATGCTTGCCATTCGACTGCCGGTTAATATTGAAAAGCGTTTGGAGCGGCTCGCCAAGCGCACCGGTCGCACCAAGACCTATTATGCCCGCGAGGCCATCCTGCGGCACTTGGAGGACATAGAGGACGTTCATTTCGCTGAGCAGGCATATGCCCGTTATCTCAAAGACGGAAAATCCATCCCGCTGGAAGAGGCCATGAGGCGGCATGGCTTTGCAACAGACTTAAAGCGTAAAACCCGCACATGAATGGCACGCTATCCAACATCCGCGTGTAAGTTAGAGCGGCGCTTCGGTCGGGCTGACCGGGATGCAAGCGGACGAACTTCTGGAACGGGTTTTCTTCCGGCGCGCACGTAATTCACATTTTCCTTGCGGGTCAGGCGCAGGTTCAGTCCCCCGACGTCCAGCGGGGAGGATTTCGAGCGTTCGGGCCGCACCGCGAACACTTGTCCATCCTGTCGCCGAATACGCACTTCGCCTTCCTTCCCTGCCTGTTCCAGGACAATGGCTAAACGTTTGCGCGCCTCGGAATAGGTATAGACTTTCATCATTTACGATTATCCAGTGCCGCAGGAAATGCTGCAGCAAAATAATTCTCGTTTATACTCAAGGTTCGAGGACATGATGGAGCAACCATCCAAACCGCAATTCGATATGCCCTGGCGCAACGGCAATACATTCTTCCTGATCGCGGGGCCGTGCGTGATTGAGAGCGACGCGCATGTGCTGCGCATGGCCCGCGAGATCAGCGCCATCGCCAAGCGGCTGGGCGTGCCGTATATCTTCAAGGCGTCGTTTGACAAGGCCAACCGCACCAGCGTGCACTCTTACCGCGGGCCTGGCTTGGAGAAGGGTCTTGCCGCGCTGAAGCGCGTGAAGGATGAGACGGGCCTGCCGATCCTCACCGACATTCATGAAGCGGGGCAGGCTGCGCCCGTGGCGGAGGTCTGCGACGTGATCCAGATTCCCGCGTTCCTGTGCCGCCAGACCGATCTGCTCGTCGCGGCGGGCCAGACCGGCGCGGTGGTGAATCTGAAGAAGGGGCAGTTCGTCTCGCCGCAGGAATTCCTGCACGCCATCGAGAAAGTGGTCAGCACGGGCAACAAGAAGATCATCCTCACCGAGCGCGGGTCATCATTCGGCTATAATAATTTGGTTGTGGATATGCGTTCGCTCCCCGTCATGCGCAAGACCGGCTATCCCGTGGTGCTGGACGTTACGCACAGCGTGCAGTTGCCCGGTGGCGCTGGCAATGCCAGCGGCGGGCAGCCCGAGTTCATCGAGCCGCTGGCGCGCGCCGGCGTGGCGGCGGGCCTCGACGGCATCTTCATGGAAGTCCATGACAACCCCGCCGAGGCGCTCTCGGATGGATCGAATGCCCTGCCGCTTGCGCAACTGGAGCCGCTGCTCGAACGCTTGTTGGCGATTGATCGTGTCGTCCGCCCCTGGCTGTGATTCCGGCGCCCTGGCGGTAACAGTGCCGCGCGCGTAAGCAAGCGGACCCCTGCAAAAGTGACGAGTGACAAGTGACGAGTGACAAGATTTCCAGACCAGCATCAAAGCGTATAAAGTCCCGAGCGGCGCGCTCGCGACTTGTCACTCGTCGCTCGTCACTCGCCTCACCCATCGCCACCGCGCGCGAAGTTCTGCGCACCGAAGCCGCGGCCATCTCCGCGCTGCTGCGCCGCTTGAATGGTGAGTTTGAGACAGCCGTTGAGTTGCTCGCCGCCACCAAGGGCCGCGTGATCGTAACTGGCATGGGCAAGAGCGGCTTGATCGCGCAGAAGATCGCCGCAACATTTTCCAGCACCGGCACACCGTCCTTCTTTCTCCATCCGGCTGAGGCCATCCACGGCGACCTGGGAAAACTCGTCGAAGGCGACCTGGTGCTGGCGCTTTCCTACAGCGGCGAGACCGAGGAGTTGCTGCGCCTGCTGGAGCGCATCAAGCGGCTGGGCATCCCGTTGATCGGCATGACCGGCGGCCTGAAGTCCACGCTGGCCCGCGCGTCTGACGTGCTGCTCGACGTCAGCATCCGCAAGGAAGCCTGCTCGATGAACCTCGCACCCACAGCCAGCACTACGGCGTCGCTGGCGCTCGGCGACGCGCTGGCTGTGGCGCTGCTGGAGCGCAAAGGGTTCCGCGAGGATCATTTCGCCGAGCTGCATCCGGGAGGCGAGCTGGGCCGCCGCATCCGCCGCGTCGAGCAATTGATGCACACCGGCAAGGCGGTGCCGATTGTCTTGCAAACCACGCCGATGGCGAAGGTCATCGCCGAAATATCCCGCACAGGATTTGGCTTGGCCCTGGTGGCGGATCAACAGAAACGCCTGGCTGGCGTCATCACAGATGGCGACTTGCGGCGCTGGTTCCCCAAATCTCCGGGCGACTGGCGGGGCCGCACGGCGCGCGATTGCATGAAGGCGAATCCCACGACCATTGGACGCGACGAGATCGCCACGCGCGCGCTGAAGCTGATGGAGTCGAAGAAGATTACGGCGTTGCCGGTAGTCGATGCGCGCGGCCGCATCGAAGGATTGCTCCACCTGCACGATCTGTGGAGAACGCAGTGGATTTGAGAACAGGATTAAAGAACGAAGCAAAGAAAGCAGAGGAGGCAGAGGAAACGCAACAGCACGAAACGCGGGAGATGACGAGCAAGCAATCTTTTGCTTTCTCTGCCTCCTTTGCTTCCTCTACTTCCTGAAGGTCATCCATGCCTCTACAACTCCAAACTCCCGACGCCGTGGAGCGCGCCAAGCGCGTGGAGTTCATTCTCATGGATGTCGATGGCGTGATGACAGACGGGCGGATTTATCTGATCCCCGACGGCAGCGGCGGCTGTCGCGAGATGAAAACGTTTGACGTCTCTGACGGCGTGGCCATCACCTTCGCGCATCGCGTGGGCCTGCGCACCGGCATCCTCACCGGCCGCGCCTCCGACAGCGTTACCTGGCGCGCCAAGGATTTGGGCATCAGCATCGTCGAGCAGGGCAGCCACAACAAGATCGAGTCGTACATCAAGCTGCTTGACGAACACGAGCTGACCGATGCGATCCTCTGCTACATCGGCGACGATTGGCAGGACCTGCCCATGATGCGCCGCGCCGCCCTCGCCGTGGCCCCGGCCAACGCCTGCGATGACGTCAAGAAGGTCGCCCACATCGTGACAGAAAAGTCCGGCGGTCGCGGCGCGGTCCGCGAGGCCATCGAGTTCATCCTCAAGGCGCAGAACAAGTGGGACGACGCCGTGAAGCGTTATTTGGATTAGAGTTTCTTGAGCAGTGCGATCTGCCCGGCGTGGTAGACGTCGTGGTCGACCACGCCGGCCGCCAGATCACCAAACTTCCACGGCGTGCCCGCGAGCGGTTCCGCCAGCCGAGCATCTTCGATACCACTCAGCACATCCAGCAACTCAGCCTGACTTCTCTCCAGCCGCGCCAGCGCTGCGTCCCACGCCACCTGCCCCTCGCCCTGCGGTTTGGGCCAATCCACGTTCGCGGGAATCTCTCCGGCTGGCTCGCCCAGCACGCGGCTGCGCACGATCGACTTCCACGCCAAGATGTGCAGCACGAGTTCAATAATCGAGTGTGCATTGCCGTGCCGCTGATGCGCCTGTTTAGCCGTGATGCCCGCCAGCACTTCCTTCACCGCTGGCCCATGCCACGACGGCCCTTCGTAGGCGCGGCGAATCTGTTCCCCGATTCTTTCGACCTCAACCCGTGCTGCGTTGTTCATAAGATAACCAAGTATCGCTAGCAACTGTGGTTAGATTGCAAGATGCTATCGGCCAGGCTCAGTATTGAGTAGACTCCAGATCGAAGCTTGATGGAAAATCAAAGTTTTCGTCTAAAACTTCTAGCAGGTTTATTTGATTTCGCCATAAAGTAGGAGTTTTCTTGGCTGCCAGCCAAAACAACTTTCTCTGCGAGTCTGTCCCGAACTGCTCAAACAGTAATGGCTCGGAAAAAATTTTAGTATAGACATTTGAAGTCAGAAGTTCTGCCTGAACAACGCGCTGCCATACAAGCCGTTTTCGGTCCCTTTCAGGACGGTCCGCAAAGAACACCTCAGCTATCTCTATCATATGCTCCGTGTGGTTACGTATTCTGTACAGGTCCTGTAGTAACCGGTGTGAGGTGCCGGATCGTCCAGTAAAAAGCTCGCAGTGGTTTGCAAATCCATTGGCGTTACATCCTTTGTCGGGAGGGACCAATGCTTCCAGCGACCTTATACACTGATGCAATCTTTCATCCCCGAATTTTTCCTCAGTTGCAATGCGCCACGCACCAAACCCTCTTCTTAATCGAAATGTATCATCGCTCTGGTAAACGGATTTTATCGCTGGAAGCATTCCAATGGCCTGCCGAATTTGGTCGACGTTCAAAGGTTTGGCGAAAACGTATGGATTCTTCCGCTCAAGAATACGGTCGCTTGATGACACATTGTATAAGTCTCCCCCATACTTCGCTCCCGTTATGAAGAATCCCTTTCCATAGTCTGGAAAACCTTGAAGAAAGATTGCACTGAGTAGCATGTGAAGTTCCACTTGCAATTTGTGGAGATGCTGGTAAAGCGGGTCCGGATTGGATATTTCCCTTACAATGCCCAGTGCGAAGTTGCTGGTTGCAATCTGGCGGGACCGTTCGTGTCCGACCCAGGGAACCCAATCTATTCCGATATCATTATGGGGATTGCAAAGGACGCAGAATTCACTGCCCAATTCGATCGGACTCGCAAAGTCTGGCACTTTCGTTGCATTTGTAAGAACAACGAAAGAAAATACATGGTTATCGGGAATTGAGAAACCACTTCCCATCATTCAACCTCGAGTCCGGGCAAGAGATTTCAGCAGCGCGCGCCGGGTGATCACGCAAGCCATGTCGCGGCGGTAGTCCGCGCTGGCGTGGATGTCGGAGAGTGGGTCAATGCCGTCGGCGGCATGTTGCGACGCGGAGGCAATTAACGAATCGCCAGCCACTTCACCTAGCAGCTTTGCTTCCACCGTCATCGCGCGGTAGGGAACACCGTTGACTCCGGTGATGGCCACGCGAGCGTGCGTGATTTTTTTCGATGCGTCCAATGAAATGAGCGCCGCGGCGCCGGCGATGGCGAAGCCGGAGGCCTGCTGGCGCAACTTCACGTAAGCGGTTCCGGTGCGCGGGCCGAAGCGCGCGCGCATGTCCGAGAGACGAACCGCGGTCAGGATTTCATCGGGCTGGAGCGCGCTGGTCATCAAGTCCACAAAGAAGTCTTGTGCCGCCACCACGCGTTCGCCGGCCTTGCCGCGAATCACCATCTGCGCGTCCAAGGCGAGCGCGGCGGCGGGGAAATCCCCCGCGGCGTCGGCGTGGACGAGGCTGCCGCCGATGGTTCCGCGATTGCGCACCTGCACGTCGCCAATCTCCGCGGCGGTCTCCGCCAAGAGTGGCGCGGCGCGACGCAGCAGCTCCGACCGCTCGATCTCGACATGACGCAGCAAGCTGCCGATCTCAATCGCCGCACCGTGTTCATGGATGCCGTGCAACTCTTCGAGCCGCCCGATATCCAGCACAAAGCGGGGAAAGACCAGCCGCAACTTCAGCAGCGGGATCAGGCTCTGCCCTCCTGCGAGCACCTTGGTGTCCTCGGGATGATGGGCGAGGAACTGCAACGCCTCATCGAGGCTGGCCGGGCGGACGTAAGTGAATGGCGCGGGGAACATAAGAGCTAGAAGACAGGAGACAGAAGACAGGAGACAGAATGAAAACCAGGTCGCCACGCCGTCAATCTGCGTGCGATGAATGCGCCTTGATGAAGATTGGGTGCGCTCATATTTTGACTCCTGTCTCCTGACTTCTGTCTTCTGCTGTTCTCATCTCCTTCCAGATTTTTTCGGGCTTCAGGGGCATGTCGATGTGGCGCACGCCGAAAGGCGCGAGGGCGTCCATCACCGCGTTGACCACGGCGGGCGTGGCGCCGATCGTGCCAGACTCGCCCACGCCTTTCACGCCGAGCAGATTGGCCTCGGTCGGCGTGTTGCTGCGCGTGCAGTGGTAGGGCGGAGTGTGCGCGGCGTGCGGCAGCGCGTAGTCCATGAACTCGCCGGTCAGCATCTGCCCGTTCTCGTCGAAGAGCATCTCTTCGTAGAGCGCCTGGCCGATGCCCTGCGCGATGCCGCCCTGAATTTGCCCCTCCACCAGGAGCGGATTGATCACGCGACCGCAATCGTCAACGGCGTAATAGTCGAGCAGCTTCACCTCGCCGGTGTCGCGGTCCACCTCCACCACGCACAGGTGCGCGCCGCTGGGGAAGGTGAGCGAGCGCGGGTTGTAGAAGCTGTTGGCTTCCAGGCCCGGTTCGACGCCACGCGGCAGATGGCGTGCGCGATACGCTGCTTGCGCCACCTCATCAATGGTTATTGATTTGCTCGGCGCGCCCTTTACGAGCAACTCTCCGCCACGCCAGATCATGCGTTCAGGTTTAGTCTCCAGCAGGTGCGCGGCGATGGCGGTGATCTTCTCCTTCAGCTTGCGGCAGGAGAGCAGGATCGCGCTGCCGCCCACCGATGTGTTGCGGCTCCCGAATGTCCCGATGCCGGCCGCCACTACCAGAGTATCGCCGTGGATCACCGCGATGCGATCCATCGGCACGCCCAACTCATCGGCCACAATCTGCGAGAAGGTGGTCTCTTCACCCTGCCCGTGCGGTGATGTGCCGGTGAGAACTGTAACGCGTCCCGACGGCTCGACGCGCACCGTGGCGGACTCCCATCCTCCGCCGGGAGGCTTGCCGCTGGTGGGGCCGGGGCCGCAGTTCTCGACATAGCTGGCGATGCCGATGCCCATCAGCCGGCCCTCGGCGCGCCACGCCGCCTGCTTGCGGCGCAAATCGTCGTAGCCCGCCGCATCCATCACGGAGCGCAGGTCGCGCGGGTAGTTGCCCGTATCATAGACGCGGCCCGTCGGCGTGATGAACGGCAGGTCCTGCGGAGTGATCAAATTTTTGCGGCGCAGCGCCACCGGGTCCATACCCATCTGCTGCGCGGCGATGTCCATCATGCGCTCGATCAGGAAAATCGCCTCGGGCCGCCCCGCGCCGCGATAGGCGTCAGTAGACATCTTGTTGGTGAAGACTTCAGTTACGCCGAAGGAGTACGCCGGAATCTTATAGCAGCCCGAGCCGAGGTTCGCCGTGGAAGTGGGACCGACGGCGGTGAACATATGGAAGTAGGCTCCGGCATCAAAGATGCTCCGGCAGCGCATGCCGCGGATGCGCCCGTCTTTGGCGAACGCCATCTCCACCTTCTGCACCTGAGCACGACCATGCGTGGTGGTCCGCATATTCTCGCGCCGCGACTCGGCCCACTTCACGGGCCGACGCAGCTTCATCGCCAGAAATGGCGCGAGCGCGTCTTCGGGATAAACGTTCAGCTTGCTGCCGAAGCCGCCGCCGACGTCCGGCGCGATCACGCGCATACGATTGTCGGGAATCTGCAAAGTGATCGCGAGAAAATTGCGTAACAAGTGCGGGATCTGCGTGGAAGTCCACAGCGTGAGCGTGCCGTCGCTTGGCTGGAAACTCGCGAGTACCGCGCGGCACTCCATGGCGGAGGGGGCCAGCCGCTGATTCACGATGCGCGCTTTCACGATGTGATCGGCGTGGCGAAATGCTTCCAGCACATCTCCGGAAACTACGGAGTAGGTTCCGCCAACATTGTTTTGCAGTTCTTCGTGCAGGCGCGGCGCGTCTTTCTCCAAGGCTTTCTCGGCGTCGATCACTACCGGCAGCGGCTCGTACTCAATATCAATCAATTCGACTGCGTCGCGCGCCGTGTAAGCGTCTTCGGCCACCACGGCGGCCACTGGTTCACCCGCATACCGCACGCGGTCCACGGCAAGGAAGTAATGCAGCGGGTACTTGAAATCAGGCATGCGCGCCAGGACAGGAATGACGCCGAGCGCATCCTTCACGTCCGGGCCGGTCAGAACATCGAGTACGCCCGGTAGCGCGCGAGCACGGCTGGCATCGACGCGTACGATGCGGGCGTGCGCGTAGGGGCTGCGCAGCATCGCCATGTGGACGGTGTCGGCCAGACGAATGTCATCGACGAACTGTCCCTGCCCGGTGAGTAGGCGCTGGTCCTCCTTGCGCAGAATGGACTGGCCGGAGAATGGTGCGGAGCGAGTCGCCGCTGTCTTTGCAGGGGATGCGCCGTTGCTTCGCTTCGCGGAATTGGTTTTGCGGGCGGGACGCTTGCTGGTGGCCATGGTTATTTACTGGCCTCCTGGTCTTTCTTGCTCGCGATTGCCTTGCTGGGAGCCGCCGCAGGCAGGGATTGGGCCGCGCGGCGCACCGCCGCGATGATCATCTGGTATCCAGTGCAGCGGCAGAGATTGCCATCGATGCCGCGGCAAATTTCATCGTCGGAGGGATGTGGATGATGAGTCAACAGATCGTGAGCGGCCATCAGCATTCCCGGCGTGCAGAAACCGCACTGCAAGCCGTGTTCTTCCTTGAAGGCACGCTGCAGCGGATCGAGCGTGCCGGCTACAGCGAGCGACTCAACGGTCCGCACCTCGCATTCGTCGGCTTGCGCGGTCAGGAGCAGGCAGGACTTCACCGCCTCGCCGTTCAGATGAATCGTGCAGGCGCCGCACAGTCCGGTCTCGCAGCCAATGTGCGTGCCCGTGAGGCCCAACCCGTCGCGCAGATAATGGACCAACAGCAGGCGCGGCTCCACCTCGGAGCGATGCCGCACGCCATTCACGCTAATCTCGACGGGAATTTTCAAGCTGTCTCCGCAATTGGTTGGCACTGGCTACGCCATCCATTAACAACGAACCTATTGAACATAACGGGCGGCTCCAGCAAATTCAAGAGCGGCATCATGGGCAGCCGAGTTTCCGCGCCCACGGTTCCGCGCCAAAGGCGCTGGCGCGACAGAATCGCCGATACAGTTGCGCGTGCCCGGAGCGAATCATCCGCGCATTAACATTTTCATCGCCGCAGCGCACCACGGCTAGCGTGCGTCCGTAATTGTCGCGGGGCTGGCGGGCATCGGGCCATGCCGCCGCAAGCGTACCCGGCTGACACAGTCGCGCAAGTAGTTGCGTGGCGGCGGGGCCCTCGGATGTGTCGCGCTCTGGGGCGTCCACCAGCACCAATCGCACGCGGCGGTCAGCAATGTCGAGGGTGTCTCCGTCAATTACGCGCGTTACCGGACCGGAGAAACAATCCCCGGAATCGCCACAAGCATTCGCGCTGGCAGAGGTGCGGGTTGTCGCGGGCACATCGTGCACGGTTTGATCCGCAGGATAAAAGTGAAAGCGATAGGCGACCACGCCCAGACCGATCAACAGCAGGATCAGCTTGCGCGAACTAATAAGGCTTCTTCGCTGACCATCCCGCCTTATCTCACCATGTGCCATCAGAGTCTCGCGCCGCCGAACTGCGGCCTCGCTTCGGGCGGCGTCTGTGTGCTGCTGGGTTCACAGCCGGGGATATGCTTGTAGAGCGTCGGTCGGTTCTTCTCTTCCTTGTCCAGGTCGGTCGAGAGCTTCTTTAGCTTTACGCGTATGCGGTCGAACTCGGCGGTATTCTCAATCGACTGGTCTGGTTGCGCGAGAAATGCGATCTCGCGGCTGCTCTCGACGATGCGGTCGTAGAAGGCCGGGTGCGTGCGGAAGAAACTGGTCTTGGCGACGTAGCCTTCCTTCTTCGCGATGATGTCGAAGAACTCGATGAAGCCCTCCGGGTCATAGCCGGACTTCCACGCGTACTGCACGCCGAGCTGGTCGGCCTCCAGTTCAAAGTCGCGGCTCACGCCCAGCAGTTGTAAACTGAGGATCAGCCCCAGGCCCTGGAATCCGTATTGCAGCGCGTAGTAAGCGCCGATGCCCACAGCGCCGCCGGTGAAGATCAGCGCGCCGATCTGCGCGGCCTGATAGATGACGCTCGATATGGTGGCGCGCTTCAACAGGCGATGCCCGTGCCGCGCGACGTTGTGAGAAATCTCATGCGCGATCACGCCGGCGAACTGCGACTCGCTCCCGGCTTCGAGCAGCAGCCCGTGATTGATGAACAGAAATCCGCCGGGCAGCGCGAAGGCATTGATCTCGTTTGAGTTGAGCAGCGTTACGTTCAGCGGAACTTTCAGGTCCGAGTTGCGCGCGATGTTCTGCGCGATGCGGTTGACGTACTCAGTGATCTCCGCGTCCTCGATGGCCTTGGGCATCAGGCCGGACTGCTTCATCTGCTGGATCGCTTCCTGCCCGTCCTTGATGTCGTCTTCCTGATTCTTGGCGCTGTTGCGGAAGCCGATGTCCTCCACGTCGCCCCAGCGGCGCTGGCGAGCCTGTCCGCGCTCCACTTGTCGGGCGATCTCCATGCGCGCTGCGGGCCATTTTTCGAGCAGTTCAAGTTTTGCGTAGAGGTTCTCATATTCAATGGGGACGCCCGTTTCGAGCGCAATGCGCGTGTCGGCCTGCTTCGTGCGCAATCGCTGCATGGCGCAGTGAATCACATTGCGTTGCTGGGCGATCTCATCGGTATCAAACGAGGACTGCTCGTTCAATTTCTTCAGGTCGCGCTCACCCTGTTTGATCTCATCGTCGATACTCTTGATGGCGGCTTGCAGTTCGTCCTTGCGGGTCTTCTCGCGGCTCTCCATGCGCTTGCGAACTTGCACATACTGCTGCGACGTGAAGCGGACGGTGGGGGCCACCCCCAAAATTTCCAGGAAGGATTTTGTGAGCAAGGCGTCAATGCTGGAGGCTTCGGAGGACATGGTCCCGGCTTCCCCACCGGGCACCGTGGCAGCATTGTTCTGTGCGACCGAGAGCGCTGTGGTGTTGAGTAGAGCGAAGCAGAGAACGATGTGAGCCAGCTTGCGCAGCATGGAAGCCTTCCTCCACCAAGGGCGACCACGGCACCTACATGCGTGGCGGAACTGCAGTGCGCTGTCGATCCCTCTATTCATTCTAACCCCTGTTCACAGGGTTGCCATGAAAATCGTAGGACGGCTCTCCGCCTTTGCCGGACTCCTGCGAAAGCGGGCTGGATGGCGCGCCTATGCTATACTGGCCCGCCTAAAGAACGAAGCGAACGAAGAGGAACGAAGCTGCATCCATTCGATCTATGAGGAGAGGCCGCCGGAATGAAGTGCCCGTTTTGTGAACACGTGGAGAGCAAGGTCGTGGACTCGCGCGAGAGCGAGGAGGCGCAGTCCATCCGCCGCCGCCGCGAGTGCCTGAAGTGCGAGCGGCGCTTCACCACCTACGAGCGCATCGACGAGATACCCTACATGATCGTCAAGAAAGACGGGCGTCGCGAGCGCTTCGACCGGCAGAAAGTCCAGGCCGGCCTGCTGCGCGCCTGCGAGAAGCGCCCGGTCAGCACGAGCCAGCTCGAAGAGGTCGTCAACGCCGTCGAGATGCGCGTGATGGAGTCGCCGGACCGCGAGATGGCCTCGACCAAGATCGGCGAAATCCTGATGACCCGGCTGCGCGAACTCGACAAGGTCGCCTACGTGCGCTTCGCCTCGGTCTACCTCGACTTCAAAGACGTGAAGGAATTCATGGACGAATTGAAGGACTTGCTGCGCTCGCCGAAGCAATAAAAATGCCTTAACTTCGCGCCCGTTTTCAGCCTGCAAAGTTGGCGGAAAAATCGGCCCAGCCCGAAGTATCCACTTTCACAGTTTCGACTAACGTGCCCAGAAATCCGGCCTGCGGCAGGAGCAAAATTCCGCGTCGCGCCGCGACCATCTGGCGGAATCATCCATCCGCGCGTCCGCGCCCAAATTTTCCAGATAAATTCCGTTATTCGACGAATCCTTCTTGGCCCCCGCCGCAGCCGCGCGCTCTAGTTTTTACTCCCGCCGTGCGCCGCGTGACAGTGCCGCGACCGTCAGGGAGCGGTGGTGGCCTTCGTAACGGAGGAGAACCCACCTCCACTCCCTCACGGTCGTGGCACTGTCACGGCAGCGGAAACGATTTAAGTAGGGACAGGTCTCCAGACCTGTCCCCTCGGGATGAAAGACAGGGCAGGCAGGAATGCCTGCCCCACCAGGCAAACCGCCGCGCAACATGATGCGGTCCGCCGCCGGCGATCACGCGAGCAACCCGCGCCATGGCACACACAGTTCCAAATCAGATTGCTGTCCTAATCAAGAAATACATCCCGTCTGCCTCCGGGCTTCCTGATGCCGGGAAAGCCGGGGACGAGACGTTATCTTCACACCGCGCGGAGCCCCGGTAGGGGCGGTGAGAAAGTAGCCCCGGGCGTAAGCCCGGGGTTCACGGAGCAATGAACACAGCTTCCACTCTGCCGAAGGCCCGCGCGCAGTCCCATCCTGCCGGGACGCGAGCCGCGCACAGGCGCCGCCGCGCAGCGCGCCGTCCATTTTGTATTTGTCTGTGAGTGGAATAAATGGGGACGGCCTGAACTGCGCGAATTACTTGACAAGGGAAACGAAGACTGGCTGAATTGCACGAGTCTATGCCGACAGCCGCGCGCGGACTTTTTCGCTGAGGGCTTTGCCGTCTACGGTCTTGCCTTGCAGGAGGGCTTGGGTGGCTTTCATTACGGCGCCCATTTGTTTGATGCTCATTGTATTGCCCGGCGGATTACTGGCTGCGGCGACTTCGGCTAGCGCCTCCGCGAGGGCGGCTTCGATCTCGGCTTCGCTGGCGCCGGCGGGCAGGTAGGCTTCGATGATGGCGCGCTCGGTTTCTTCTTTGGCGGCGGCCTCGGGGCGGGCGTTGGCGCGATACATTTCCGCGGCGTCGATGCGCTGCTTGATGAGCATTTTGAGCACGGCCATCTCGGCGGCCTCGTCGAGGGGTTTGGGTGAATCCGCCTTTTGCTTCATCAGCGCGGATTTGATCATGCGCAGCGCCGAGAGGCGGGCTTCATCGCGCGCCTTCATGGCCGCGGTCATTTCCTGTGACAGTTGATCCAGTAGCGCCATAGTTCTGCCATTCTACACGGAGTTGGCGGCGGCGCGGAAGTGTGGTTGTGCCGAGTGGAGATGTTGCTATTACCAACCGTGTCCGCTTGCTGACGCGCGCGGCTCTGTGACGCGTGGTCGGTCGGGCGGGCGGGGCGATTGGGCGGAAGGCCCGCGCCATCCCGGCGGGCCGGGATGACGCGGCTACCAAGCCGACACCTTATTTCTTCGGCAGCTTCAGCAGGCGGCGGGCGTTATCCTCGTAAATCTTTTGGCGCTCGACCGGGGCAATCTGCAGGTTGTCCACGCAGCGAATGGTTTCGCGGATGAAGCCGTTGCCCTTCTCGGGGTCGAACGGCATGTCGGTGCCGAACAGGATGCGGTCGCAGCCGAAGTAGGCCACGCCGGCCTGCAGCGGGGCCAGCGCGCCGAACAATGCGGTGTCGCCGTAGAACATGCGGAAGTAGTCGCCGACGCGGCGCTTCAGGCTGTGTTTGATGAGGTCGCGTTCGTCGTCGGGGGTGCGCGCGCCGAGCTGGTCCATGCCGAAGCCGGTGCGGCCTTCAAACGTGGGGATCATTGCGCCGCAATGGTGGGTGATGATCTTGATGTCGGGGAACTGGTCGAACATTCCCGAGAAGACGATGCGGGCCATGGCCGCGCTGGTCTCGTAAGGCCAGCCGAAGGTCCACCAGATTTCGTAGCGCGACTTGCTCTCCGACGCATAGTCCGGCATCGTCGACGGGCGCGCCGGGTGCAGCCAGATGGGCAGGTCGAGCTTGGCCATTTTGGCGAACAGCGGGCGGAACTCCGGCTCGTCGAGCGGGCGGCCGTTGACGTTCGAGAATATCTGGATGCCCTTGGCGCCGAGCTTGTTGATGGCGCGGTCGATCTCCTCGAGGCAGGCGTCCATGTTGTTCATGCACATTGACGCCGCGAAGGTGGGGAAGCGGTCGGGATGCTTGGCGCAGATTTCGGCCATGCCGTCGTTGGCGATGCGCGCGAGTTCGGGCGAGTTCTTGGGGTCGGCCAGGGTCTCGATGGGCGGCGAGGCCAGCGTGAGAATCTGCACGTAGTCGGGGTAGCGGTCCATGATGCGGAAGCGCTCGTTCAAGTCGGTGAGCACGGGAATCTCGCTGGTGCGCTTCACCATGTTCTCGGCCTTGCCGGCGACTTTGGCCATGCGCTCAAAAAACGGCACGGGAAATATATGCGGGAAAATATCGATCTTCATGGTTGGTCCTTTTCGAGAGTGGGGATTAGGGGTTCGTGGTTAGGGATTGGGGGAACAACGGCGGGCAGGGATGGTCCGCACCCCATTCCCTGATCCTCATTACCTAATACCTAAACCTGCGGCGGCACCGCAATCGCTCATTTTACAGCATTCAGGGGTTGTTTGTCTGGAAATTTCGGAGCAGAGCCCCGACCGCAAGGGAGCGGGGGTTCGCTGGCAACCGCGGGAACGTTCAAGAAACAGAATGGCCTGGCGCGTCCGGGTGGAGATTCCAATGTCAGTCGCGCAAGGTGGAGTGAACCACCGCTCCCTGACGGTCGCGGCTCTGTGACTACTTCGCGACGGGCAGCGGGCCTTTGGCCTTGGCGGTGGTGATGTGCGAGAGCAGTTGCCACGCCCCGGCGCGCTGCGCGTAAACGCGCACGTACCAGAGCGTCTGCTCATTGCCGTCCGGCGTCTTGAAGTGGATGCGGCCCGTGGTGATGCCCACTTTGCTGGCGGCTTCGCCGTGCGGCTCGATGGTGACGGAATCCACCGTGCGCGAGAGGAACGCGCCGGGCTTGCCGAATTCTTCGATCAACTGCGCCTTTGTCTGGAAGCGGTGCGCGTTGATGTGATTGAAGCGAAAGTCATCGGCCAGCGCCTTCTGGAGAAACGCAGTATCAGCGCGAACCATGGCCGACTCAATCTGCTGATCGAGCGTTTGCAGGATGGCCATGTCTGCGGTAACCACTTCAGTTGATTCAGCCGCGTGGCATGGGAGCGCGGCCAGAATCGAAAGGATGATGGCGGCAAGTCCAAGCCTCATGGCGAACCTCTCAGTGTAGCTGCCCGGATTCTAGCAGACGGGCACGAGTTGAGCAAACCCAATCCATGCCCCGCGAAGTGCCTCAATTCCTATTGAGATGGCACGACCGGAGCCCCGGCAGGGGCGGCGAGAAAGTAGCCCCGGGCGTAAGCCCGGGGTATCGGGTAGTGATGTGGACCAAGCCCCGTAGGGGCGAAAGAACGGTGGCTCCTCAGCCGGGCAATCTTTCGCCCCTACGGGCTCGTTGGTTTCCGCAATGCCAAACCCACGGCTTGCGCCGTGGGCTACTTGCTTGACGCCCCTGCCGGGGCTCGATCAGATTGATTTCTAATGCTTAGGTAGGAGGCGGATTGCTTACGCGCGACTCTATGAGGTGCTTTGGCTCCGAGCTGTTTTAGGTGAAAAAGTTGGTACTTGCTTCACGCGGAGATATCATTCCACGGAGCCAAGCGTGCAGCTTTCAGAAGCCATACAACTAGCAGTCCAAAATTTCCAATAGCCGTCGCAAGTAGGAACACAGTGAGGTAGCCGTCGAAGTGAACAAAATACTGGATGAGAAATAATGCGAGATTCAAAACAATGAGCTCAATGAGTGTGTAGAGGAAGAATTTCCTTGAAGTGCACCACGCAAATAGGGCATGAGTCATCCCAGTCCCTGCGCCACCAAGACAGAGCATTTGCAGAATGAACGTTTGGCTCGGATCTGGCCATCCCCAGCCAGCTCCGGTTACGACCGCCATCAGAATGTACATTATGGACGTGGTGAGGAATGAGCTTATCGAGGCGCGAAATAAATAGGATGAAGGAAGCGAGCAGCGCCAAGATGTCGTGAAAGCGGCGCGAGGCTAATGATTAAAGAACCTAATGTGAATTCTGTCAGAATTCAGCCACCCTAAAGTTCGAGGATTAACCACCTACATCTTGTAGCGGCCCAAATCTTCGTCGTTCAGGCCTTCGAGCCACTTCTTTAATTCTTCGTTGGTGACTTTTTCGGCGGTGGTGGTGGTTACTTTGCTGGTCTTGAGGACTTGGTCCTCGACGAAGATGGGGCAGTCGAGGCGCAGCGCCAGCGCGAGCGCGTCGGAGGGGCGCGAGTCGATGCTGATCGATTCGCCGGCCTGCTCCAGCCAGATCAGCGCGTAGTAGGTCTCCTCGCGCAGGTCGCTGACGACCACTTTCTTGACCGAAGTGTTCAAGCCCATCAGCACGTTCTTGATGAGGTCATGGGTCATGGGGCGCGGCGTCGAGACCTTTTCGATTTCCAGCGCGATGGCGTTGGCCTCGTACACGCCCACCCAGATGGGCAGCACGGTGTTGCCGTTCACGTCCTTCAGAATGACGATGGGCATGTTGGTAACCGGGTCCATCATCAGACCGCGAATCTTCATTTCAACTTCCATGATGATTCCCTCCTTGCCCAATTTGCGTGCCGGGGGAACTGCTATATCCCACTGGTTCCATCATTACATCATTGCAGCGGGAGCGCAAAGGGATTCAAAGAACCGGGGATTAGGTGTTGGGGATTGGGGGTTTGGGAATGGGCTTTCCCTAATCCCTAACACCCAATACCTAATCCCTAAGCTCGCTGATCTGCACTTTGCGGAAGCGGACTACGCCGGCGCTGTATTGCAGCGCGATGGGGCCACTGGCGTGCTTCGAGTCGCGGCCGTCGGCGGTGACTACGCCGTCAAACTTGGCCGTGAGATGATCGCCGTCGGCGGTGATCTCGTAGGTGTGCCACTTGCCGCCGGCGTCCACCTTCATCTTGGGCTCGGCCACGTTGACGATGCCGCCGGTGCGGTACTTGGGGTCAGGGCGCTGATCGAAGATGTTGACCTCGTAGGCGCTGTCCGCGGTGATGGTCTTGGGATCGGCGCAGCGAATGAAGATGCCGGAGTTGGCCGGCGTGTCGGCCCAAAACTCGACTTTCAGAGTGAAGTTGCCGTAGGAGTTCGCCGACACCAGGAAGCCCGAGCCTTTGTCGGCCTCGGCGTAGTCGCCGGCCGGATCGGGCACCAGACGCCAGTTGACGTCGCCGACCTTGTTCCAGCCGTCAAACGACTTGCCGTTGAATATGGGGACGAACGGCCTAGGCTCGGGCGCCTGCGCCGCCGCGGGCGCAAGGAACGTGCCGGGTGCGATCAGCATTAAAGCCAGCGGGAGAATGATGGTGAATCGTTTCATGATGATTTACCTGCCTGTCGGAAATTTTGAAACAGCTTCACTTGAAAAATCCGAGTAAAACCGGATAAAAGATAAAACCGGATAAAAAAATGTTCGGCCCGCCAACGATGCCGGGCATCGCAAGCAATAGGGTATGACAACACGGCGCGTATGGAAACACAAAAGCGGCTGGCGTCCGGTGTTGGTCCGGGGCCAGCCGCTTTGGTGTTTCCTGATTCAGCGGAACTACTTCGCGAAGGATTCAACTTCGAGGTCGGTGCCGGTAACCTTGCCGGTTACTTTCACCGTGGAGCCGCCGAGGGCTTCCAGGCCCGCGACCTTGCCCTTCATGGTGTAGAGCTTGCCGCCGACCACCAGCGACATGGTCGAGCCGTTTTTCACGCAGCCGGCCGTACACTTGTCGGCGGGCTTGCCGTTGTGGCTCAGGCCGCACATGGTATCGGTCACCACGCCTTCCAGCACTTCGGCGCGCAGCGCCGCGCCGCCCAGCAGCATGGCCGCAGCCAGCATCATCACGTTCATCTTCTTCATTTGGTGTTCCTCCTGTGGGTGTTCGCAAATCTAAATAGGCAAACCGAACACATTCATCATACTCGCCAACTGGCGGGAAAGCGAAGTGGCGTGGCGTTCGGGTAGTTGGCTGCTTGGAAATTCCTTTTCTTCTAGCCCAGGCCTTTAGGCCTGGGTCGCGATGCCCCTATGATGATCAGCCCCCTTCAGGGGGCTTTGCCGCGGGACATTACTTTGCTGCGGGACATGAGAAGACTCCATCGGTATTGCACGCTACAAGCCCCGTGAACGGGGCTAATGGCCTCGATGAAATCCTTACCCAGCCCTAAAGGGCAGGGCTAGAAGAAAGTTTCCGAACAAATTTTCAAAGTAGCCCACTACCGGCGCTGGCGCCCGGGATCACGCCCCTGTTTATTTCCCACAAAATGCAAAGCAGCGGCTGCCGGCGGTGCAGGAACGTCGCCGCGCGGCGCTGTTAGGGCGTGCAGGAAGTGGTCATGTTGTTGGCTCTGGTGCCGTCGTTGCCGATGCCGTTCAACAGCTCATCGAAAGTTTGCAGCGGCACATTCAATCCCGCCGCTCCTGCTTCGGCGATCAACGCCCACTTGTCCAGGGCCACCAATCCGCTTTGGGCGGGGTCAAGTTCCAGTTCGCTGGGCGCGCGCTCGGCGTGCCCGTTCGGCACGCAGATCGAGGGATGGTCAAACGGCGCGCGCTGGTAGCGGACCCGGTCATCGCTGAGCGCGCGCAGAAACGCGGCGATCTCCGCGCGGTCGTTCGCGCCGAGATTAATATTGCCGATGCCGGGGCCCAGGTTTCCGCCTTGCGGGAAGTCGCCGTTGCGGTTGTAGAACTGCAACATTTGTTCGAGCGTGGCCTGGCCGCCATTGTGAAAGTACGGTCCGGTGAACTCGACGTTGCGCAGCCCCGGTGCCTTGAAGGTTCCGGCGGCTGCGGCGGTGTTGGCAGCGAACAGCGGCACGCCGAAATCGTCCGTGCCGCCCAGGCCGGCATCCTCGCCGATGAGCCGCACGCCGATGCGGAAGAAGCCCAAATCGGCCGGGGTGATGGGGAAACGCCGGGAGACCACGCTCCAGCCCGCCGCGGTTATTTCGGCGCCATTGTGGCAGTTGGTACAACGCGAGGCATTATTGCGGAATTCATTCAAGCCCTGCTGTTCGAGCGAGGTGAGCGCGTCGCTGCGCCCCTCGAGGAACTGATCCACGCGCGAATCGTTGGAGATGAGCGTGGCCTCGTAAGCCTGAATCGCCAGCCCCCAGAACAGCGCGAAGTTATGCTCGGCCTGGGTCCAGCCATCCAGCAGTTCCGGCGAATCGAAATACTCCGAGCGAAAGGCCGCCCACCTGCCGCTTGTCACTCAACACGGTGGAATTGTTGTTGCCAGCGTTGGACAGCCGGTGAAACGGGAAATCCGCGCTCGCGAGCGTCTGATTGACCGCTGCGTCCGGGCCGGAGAGTTGATTTTGCAGACGGTGATCAGCACCGGCGTGAAAATGGCAGGTGGCGCAGGCGGTGCGTCCGTCGCTGCCGGCCTGCATATCCCAGAACAGCGCCTTGCCGAGCGCGATCAGCGCCTTCTGGTCAGCCACGTAGCGCTCGATGCCGATGGGCGCCGGCGGCGGCACGGTTTTCAATGAGGCCAGCGGCGGATTCGGCAGCGGGTCGCCAGGTCCGGGCCCGGGGGGGCCTCCTTGCTGCGCAAATCCCCGCGCGGCAGTCAGCATGATTCCCAGAAGCAAAAGAAATGTCATATCACACCGCGTCCGTCCTCACATCATACCCGCCTCATATCAAACCCGCTCGGGCCGACGAAGTCGCGCGAAGTTGCAAATGATTCCAGCACTCCTAGACCATTTTTACTGATGCTGTAGCCCGATCCGAGCCGCGGCAGTTTATGGAGCGTCCACGATATTCAGGTGCGCGACCAAATCCCGCGTTCAGAGGCACTCAGGTCTTCATGCCTGGTGGACGCTCCATAACTGTCGCGGCTCGGATACACGAACCCGCAAAACGGCCTAACGGTTCGGGCGCTTCTGGGCGGCTGATACAGGCCCGAATGCCGGCGATGGCACGCGGTGGTGCGTGGCCGATTCGTAGGCCGAGGCGGCTTTGATTACGTCGGGGTCATAGCCCGGGCCGGACCAGAACATCATGCTGATGGGCATGGGATGTGGCATGGTGGTCGGCACAGTTCCCGGCACGGCGTCGTAGCGCTTCTTGTTCGCGCTCAGGACATACTGGGGATCGTAGGAGACCGCTACAAAGCCGGCGGGAACATCAATCTCCGGGCTACCCAGAAGCGCGGTGAAGCGCTGGCAGCAACTGGCCGACTCGCGGCCATCCACGCCGGGCTCCGCCGCCCCGCCCAGCAGGTAGGGCGGCAGGGTGTTCTCGGGATTCACGAAGACGTCGATGTTGTTCTCGCGCATCACCCGCAGGACGACCAAGCGGTTCACTGACTGCATCTTCAGAAAACTGATCGTGCCCGGCTCGGGAAGAGGGTTCTTGCTTTCGGCGGCGTTCAGCGCGCGGGCGCGCTCGCCGTCGGTCTTGAAGGTGGCATTGGCCACCCAGCTCGCCCAATCCTTCACGCGCGCATCGCCGCGGCGGGCCAGATACTCGTTCATGTGCAGAAGCGTCGTGGGATTTCCAAAGCCTTCGCTGATGTTGCGCAGGTTGATTCGGGGCGACAGCGGCGCCTGGCCCATCCCCAGAGCCACCAGATAGTCCACCGTGGTTACATCCCATCCCGGCACGGCGTAAGTGAGCTGGCCGTCCTCAGACTTGCGTGTGAAGTATTCCGGCACGTGCCGCGAGTACACCTCGGCCAGCGCCTGCTGGAACGTGTATTTCATGTTGGGCACGGACGGGTCGTCTAGGTAGAGCGGGTCAACCGACTCGACCAGCTCGGCGCCCAGCTTGTCGCGCAGGATGGCCTTGATCTCCTGGTCAATCTGGTCGCTGATGGCCTCATCGTTCCTGGTGTGCTTCACCATGAACTCGCGCACGATGCCGATGCGCACTCCCTTGAGCGGCTTGTTCTTCACCGCCGACTCGGGCACCAAAAAACTGGTATAAGGCTGCGCGGGAATGATGCCTTTGGGGATGGCCGTGAACATGTCGGCGGACTTGTAGCCCTTCATCGCGTCCAGCACGCGAGCGGCGTCCGGCACGGTCTTGCAGTGGATGCCGGCGCGGTCGCCCGAGTCGCTGAAGGTGGTTCCGCCATCCATGGTGATGCCCTTGGTGGTGAGCAGATTGACCACGCCGTTGCGCGAGGCCGGGCCTTTGCACGATGCGGAGGTCTGCTCGCAGATGCCGCAGGTCGCCAAGTTAGCCGCCACCGAGACGCCCGAGCCGTTGCTGGTGCCGCGCGGCACGCGCGCCGTGTCATAGGGGTTGCAGGCCTGGCCGCTCCATGGGGCATATTGCAGGTTGCCCTGCGGAAATACCATAGTGGGCTGATGCGGGCCATCCGCAGCCGCGCCGGGCACGTTGCTGGCCGAGGAGATGGCGTAGATGATCGCGCCTTTGTCGCGCAGCACGGCGATGTCGGGCGAATCCACTTTGGGTGCGTCCATGGCGAAATTCACATCGTTGCCGCCGGTCGCGCGCATGTCCTTGGCGTCATACCAGTCCTTGAGCGAGATCACCGCGCAGTACATGGGGAGCTTCGCCAGATCGGGGTTGCGCCGGTACTGGCGGTCGAGCTCGGCGGCGCGCTCGAGCGCGTCGGGCATCTTGCGGAACTCCTCGCACGCCGCCGGCGCGCCGGCCGGCAACGGCCCGGCCGAGGGCGCGCGGTCGAAGTCGCCCTTGCAGGTGATGGAACGCTCGCCACGAATGTTCAGCGTCTCCAGCGCGTTGAGCTGCCCGGCGTTGGGTATGCCCACGCGCCAGCCATACTGCAATTGCACGCTCGGATCGGAGATGGAGGTCATCATCTTCCCAAATTCGATGGGCGGCCCGGCGTACTGATCCAGACTGGGGAGAATGGTGGATGCGGCGACAGTCTGCGTGGGGTACTGGAGCAGCGCGCCGGCGCGCATCATGCCGGTCGCCAGGCCGGTGGCTAGGCCAGTGCCCGAGCTGGTGGCCGAGCCGGTGGCCGGAGCAAGCGGTGCGCCGTCAGGCGTTATCAGCGCCGTGCAGACGCCGTTATACGCCTTGGCCCGATCGAGATAGGCCTGCACCACACCCTGGCAGGTCGTCCGCCCCTGGCGTATGGCGTTCTGAATATCGGAGATCGAGGCCTCCTCGATCTGGAACCCGCGCTGCTGTGCGCGCGCGGACAACACGGCGGCCGCCAGCATCAGTGCGGTGAAAAACCAACGGGCAGTGAAAAACCAGCTGGAAGCAAACCCCTTGGCGTGTGTTTTCGTAGTCATCACAATTCCCCTCCTCGCAATCACAGTGTGCAGTATTCCACGGATTGCAAGCCAAGCCAAGAGGCTCAATTCAGCAGTAGTGAGTCGGCTTGCAGGGGTGCATTTTGAAAAGCATTCTTTGAAAGATTTCGGGAAAGGCTGAGTTGGTCGGCCCTAGAGGATTTGAAATGGGCTGGCGGCGGGTTGCGCCTGCTGATATAGCGGCTCAGGCGTGGAGAACCGGGCGTCCAGATCGGCGTCCCCATGATCCAATGTCATGCGCTTTTCCGGAACAAACACTGGCGCGCCGACTGCTTCACCTTGCAGCGAGGTCGCGGTTACCTGCGTGACGCGCGTGTTCCAATACTGGCCCGCAGCGGGGACATCGTGCAGTTCAGCCGGCACCGTGAAGTTCAGGATCAGGTTCTCCGCCGTGCGGCCCTTCCAGAGCTTGGCCCCGGTGGCGGTGGGCTTCGAGCTGGCCGACTCGATTTGCACCTCCATGAGCGTGCCGACAAAGCGCTGGTAGAGATCGAGCTGGATCTGCCGCTGGCGATCCTGCACGATGCGCAGGCGCAGGGCCTTCACTTCGTCGGGGATCACGTCGGCGTAGTCGAGCGCGGCGGTGTTGGGGCGCGGCGAAAATTGGAATGAATAAATCAAGTCATAGCCGACCTCGTCGAGCAGCGTGATGGTTTGCTCGAAGTCGCGCTCGGTCTCGCCGGGGAAGCCGACGATGATGTCGGTTGAGAGGCTGATGCGGCGGCGCGCGGCGTTTAATCCGCCCGCGGCGCTTAATGAGGGCGCGTGCGCGCCCTGTTTTATCCAAGCGATGCGTTCCAGATACTGCTCGCGCGTGTAGTCGCGCTTCATGCCGCGCAGCACGTCGGACGAACCGGACTGCACGGGCAGGTGGACGTGGTTGCACAGGCCGGGATGCGCGGCGATGGCCTCGACGATATCGCGGCCAAAGTCGCGCGGATGCGACGTGGTGAAGCGCACGCGGCGGATGCCAGCCACGTCGGCGACCTTGGTCATCAACTCGGCGAACGACACGCGCGCTGACGACGGATCGCGGTAGGAGTTCACGTTCTGTCCGAGCAGTTGAATCTCGGTGACGCCGGAGTCGGCGATGCGCCGCGCTTCTTCTATCACGCTCACCGAGGTGCGGGAGCGCTCCGGGCCGCGCGTGAAGGGAACCACGCAGTAGGCGCAATGTTTGTCGCAGCCCTCGATGATGGTGATGTAGGCGCGATGCGGGTTCTCTCGATTCGTGTAGGGCGTGTCGAACGTTTCTTCGGTGTCGAGGCTGAGGCCGGTAACGCGCTCCTCGCCCGCCTCCAGCCGCGCGATCAACTCAGGGAGCTTGGAATAACTGGCGGAGCCAGCCACTAATGACACATGTGGAGCGGCGTCGAAGATCGCCTCGCCCTCCTGCTGCGCGACGCAGCCCAGCACGCCATATTTCTGCGGCATCAGCCAGCCGACGCCCTCGCGCCACTCCGGCTTGGTGCGCTTATGCTCATTCAGCCGGTTGAACACCTTCTGCGCGGCCTTCTCGCGGATGCTGCACGTGTTGTAGAGGACCAGCGTAGCCATCTCGGCGTCCTCCACCTGCGCGTAGCCGTGCTGGCGCAGCGTCCCAATGACCTTCTCCGAGTCATGGACGTTCATCTGGCAGCCGAAAGTCTCGAGGTAAAAAGTTTTGGACATAATTGGGCGGCGTTAGTTCTGCGCACCGAACTGAGATTATAGCATTGGCGAAGCGAACGCGGATGGTAGCGCTCTGTTTCGGCTCATTGCGAAATAGTGCTTGACGAACGGGCCGCGTTCATACAATCTACACGCGACTTCGCAGGACACGTACGGATACTTCAAAGATGAGGAGGATTCACCGACATGGACGAAGTTGGAGTTGGTGTTGGAATATTATTTATGGGGTTCATTGTGGTGATGGTGGCGTTGTTCGTGCTGATTATCGCGTCGTTCTGGGTGGTCTTCACCAAGGCCGGCCAGCCGGGATGGGCCAGCATCGTCCCCATCTACAACATCATTGTATTACTGCAGATTGCCGGCAAGCCCACGTGGTGGATTTTGCTGATGCTGCTCCCGCTCGTCAACATAGTGATCGGCATCATGATGGCCATCGCCAAGAACTTCGGCAAATCCGATGGCTTCGGCATCGGGCTGCTGTTGCTGCCGATGATCTTCTATCCCATGCTGGCCTGGGGCGACGCCCGCTACAATCGTGTGGCCTAGGCGTGTGGCCTAGGCGCGTGGCCGAAAAGCGATTTTCGGTTGTCATTCCGAGCGCAGCGAGGAATCTGCTGTGCGTGCGTTTGAAGTAAAAGCAGATTCCTCGCTGCGCTCGGAATGACAACCAAATCGGAATGACACCCAAAACAGCTTCCAACAATCCGCCGGACTGCCTGCTCGATTCATAAACCCAGCCTACCATTCCGCTATTGACCACCCTGCTATTGACCAAAATGCGAGAAGCACATAGAATCTGTACCCAAGTGTATTGGATCGTGTTCTGTCTAGCGTTGTAAGGAGTTCATAGCATATGAGCAAAAAAACATTGCAGTCTCATCCTGCATTATTCGTTTATGCCGGAGTCGTGGCCGCCGCCATCGTAATGATGTTGGTTGGCGGGTCGCCGGGCGAAACCCCAATTGCCAGCTCCTACGGGCCGCGGCTGGTCTCGATTGATCCGCTGCCGGAGATGCCCGAGATGGGCGCCGACGGCGCGATGTGCCAGCTGGTGCCGGCCAGTGCGTCATCAGCTTTCGGGTCGATGCAAGCCCAGGCGACACCGCCGGCGGGCGCCACGGCGGACGGCGCGCGCATGGTCATCGAGCGAGCGCCTTCGCGCGTGATTAAGGACCCCTACCCCACATACAGCGCAGTGGCGCTGGATCTGGTGAATGGCGAGATCGTCCTGCAGGACGAGAACCTGTTTCAGATCATGGTCTATGACCGCAACACCAACACGCCGCCCACGGCGGCCATGAGCGAGCCCAAGCGCGTCATCGGCGGACATCACACCAAGGTCGAGTTCAACTGCGGCCTCTACATCGACCCCAAAAACGGCGACATCTACTCTGTCAACAACGACACGCTGGACACCCTGACCGTGTTCTCGCGCGAGGCTCGCGGCGACGTGCCGCCCACGCGCGAGATGGAGACCCCGCACGGGACTTATGGCATCGCCGTGGACGAGAAGGCCGAGGAGATGTTTCTCACCGTGCAGCACGCCTCGTCGGTGGTGGTCTATCCCAAATACGGACAAGGCAAAGTCGAGCCGCTGCGCATGATCGCGGGCAACAAGACGGGCCTCGCCGATCCGCATGGCGTGGTTGTCGACACCAAGAACGGCTGGGTGTTCGTGGTCAACTACGGCAACTTCGCCGAGTACGAAGTGGGCAAGGAACGCGGCGGCGGCGGTGGCACGGGCGGCCTGGGACGCATCCCCGGCTCGGGCAAGTTCTTCCCGCCCTCCATCACCTCCTATCCCATCAAGACCGACGGCGACGTGGCGCCGCTGCGCACCATCCAAGGCCCCAAGACGCAGCTCAACTGGCCCGGCCACATGTTCGTGGACGAGGAAGACGGGCTGATTTACGTGGCCAACGACGGCGGCGACTCCGTCCTGGTCTTCAAGGTAACTGACAACGGCGACGTGGCTCCCACGCGCGTCGTCAAAGGGCCGCGGACGATGATCAAGAACCCCACGGGCATCTTCGTGGACAAGAAGAACAAGGAGATGGTGGTGGCCAACATGGGCAACCATTCCGCCACGGTGTATCCGCTCTATGCTGACGGCAATGTCCCGCCAGTGCGCCAGATTCGCGGAGCTCCCGCCGACCAGCCCGCGTTGCAGATCGGCAACCCCGGCGCCGTTGCCTATGACACCAAGCGCAACGAAATACTCGTACCCAACTGAGTGGCGCATCCGCAGATCGCGGTCTTCGACAGGTTGTCGAAGGGCAACGAAGCGCCCCGCAGACTGATCTTCGGGCAGGCCACCCTGCTCAGCCGCACCATGCACGACATCCGCTACAACGAGAAGCGCGATGAGCTGGCGGTAACCAACCCGTTTGCGCAGGCCATCCTGACGTATAAGGGCGACGCCGACAAGCAGGCCGCGCCGGTGCGGATCATTCAGGGGCTGAAGACGATGCTCAGCGGCGACGACACGCTGGAGATCGACCCGGTCCACGACGAAATCCTCATTCCGCAGGATGACCAGATACTGGTCTTCCCCGCCGGAGCCAACGGCAACGTCGCGCCCATCCGCCGTCCCCGCCGTGCCGCCGGACCAGCTAACTGGACCATCGGCGGCGGCATCGCTGTCGACTATGTCCACAACGTCATCGCCACCGACGGCACGCTGCGCGGCGACTGGGCCAAGAAGTATCCCACCGCCAACCCGCACAATTATCCGACGGGTCGCAACACGATTCTCATCTTCGACCGGCTGGCCGATGGGGAAGTCGATCCCATCCGGTTCATCCGCGGCCCCAAGACCGGCCTGTACGCTACCCGCCAGCTCTCGGTCTACTCGAAGGGCGGGTGGATCGTGGCCAGCCAGATCAGCGACGGCGGCACGGCCATCCCTCTGGACACCTTCCTCGGCGTCTGGAGCATCTACGACAACGGCGACGTGGCGCCCAAGTGGAAGATCGACGGCAAGGCCTCCAACATCATGGTGAAGCCGCGCGGCGTAACCCTGAACCCCAACCACAAGGAGATTATGATCTCCGACATGCGCCTGAACGCGGTGCTGACCTTCTCCTTCCCGGAGCTATTCGATCAGGAGGCCCGGCGGCCCTAGGGCTTTTTCCGAAACGGTGTAACAGAGTCGCTACCGGGAGGGACCGCTCCCTCCCGGTCGCGGCTCTGTGACAGGTCGGGATGTGTAATTCGGTTCAGCGGGCAATCCGCGAAAAGAATCGCTTGCAATCTGCAACGCGCGTACTTAAGCTAGAGGCAAGACTTTGGAGCTAGACAGTATAGATTTGAAACAAACATGACGTTTTCTCAAGGAGATTCCATGACTCGACTTTTGCTTAATTGCCGCAAGGGCGCACTGCGTTTGAACAGTATCGTCGCGCTTGCTGGATTGATGTTCCTGTCGGCGGCCCTGGCCACCGCTCAGTTGACCACCGGTACCGTAACCGGCACCATCACCGACCCCTCGGGAGCGGCGGTCCCCGGCGCGGAAGTTACCGCGAAGAACGTGGAGACCGGCATCGCCCGTACCACGGTCGCAGGCCCCACGGGCCGCTATGAAATATCCAACCTGGCCGCCGGGTCGTATGAAGTATCAGCCACCTCGGCGGGCTTCCAGACCAGCGTGCGCAGCGGCATCACGCTCTCTATCGGTCGCAACGCCGTGGTGGACCACGCGCTGCAAGTCGGCAACGTGGCCGAGCAGGTGACGGTCACCGGCGAGGCCACGCTGATCGAGACCACCACCGCGACCGTTTCGCAACTGGTGGACGCGCAGAAGGTGGAAGACCTTCCGCTCAACAATCGCGATCTGACGCAGTTGGCCGTGTTGCAACCCGGCGTCATCAAGAGTCCGGCGGGCCGCGGCACCTTCGGTGGCTTGGGAGACAAGATCACCGTGGGCGGCGCCCGCGGCACCCAGAACCTCTACTTGATGGACGGCGTGTCCAACTCCGACCTCTCCGGCAACCCGCAAGGCGCCTCCGGCTCCTACACCGGCGCGGAGACAGTGAAGGAGTTCCAGGTCATCACCAACAACTACTCGGCTGAATACCAAAGCGCGGCGGGAGCCATCATCAGCGCGGTTACCAAGTCGGGCACCAACGCGCTGCACGGCTCAGGATTCTGGACCCTGCGCAACGACAACATTGACGCAGCCAAGTGGGAAGACAATGCATTTGGTGCGAAAGGCGAGTTCAAGCGCAATCAATTCGGGGGCTCGTTGGGTGGCCCGATCATTAAGGACAAATCGTTCTATTTCGCCAGCTTTGAAGGGCTGCGCGAGCGTGCGGCGAATACCCAGACGGTTACCATTCTTACGAATGCAGCCCGGGCCCGCGTCGCTCCTGAACTGGCCCCGTATCTGGCCCTGTACCCGGTAGTGGGCGCAGGCAACACGCCAACAGGTGAGCCGACCATCGATCCCATAAACACAGTTCGCGTGCGAGGCACACAGAACGTACCGGTGAACGACGATACCTTAACCGGAAAATATGACCATACCTTCGGCGGGCAAAAGGCGGGCTTCATGAGCGCGTCGTATAGCTGGAATGACAGCGATCGCGCCACTTGCGGCATCTTGTGCGAAGTAACCGAGGGCGGCGGCGGCGGCAACGGCGTCACCAGCAAGAAGCATACTTTGTCCGTGAACCACAATTCAGTGCTGACTCCGACCATGCTGAATGAGTTCAAGTTCGGCTACAGCTTCAGCGAATCCGCCGGTGACATCCGTCAAGGTACTCGGGATACCAAGTCTCTGGCATTTCATCCCGGTCGGGCAAAAGTGGGCCAGATTGTCATAACCGGCGGCCCTGATTCCCTGGGTTATCGTGTGGATGGTTCCACCTACACCCAAAAGGCGCTGCAGTTTAAAGAAGGATTGTCGATCTCCAGCGGCAACCATTCGTTCCGTCTGGGCGCGGAGATCAAGCGATTCCGCTATAGGCAAGAGGCTTGCAGCCGCGGCTGCAACGGCATCGTTACCTTCCGCAACATGAATGAGTTTTTTACCAACACCGTGGACGATTTCCAGGTCTTCACGCCCGGCCATGAGAGTCCGCAGCGGAATTTGCGGCAGCTTCTGATGGGCGCCTACTTCCAGGACAACTGGCAGATCGCTCAGTCATTCACCCTGAACTTGGGAATGCGCTATGAGTTTGTTACGGTTCCCGACGAAGACAATCATCTTATCTCGACCTTGGATAACATCCAGAAGGATGACTTCGTTGGAGTAACTGAACAGGTGGCGGCGCAGTTCAAGAACGAGCCGCGGCCGTTTACCCGCACCAACGTGCAGGAATTCTTCGGGAACCCCACGCTGAAGAGCTTTAGTCCGCGCTTTGGCTTCGCCTGGGCGCCGGGGGATCGCAAGACGTCGATCCGCGGCGGCTTTGCCATCTTCTACGACTATCCAGTGCTTTATCAGCTCCGCACTTCGCTCCAGGAATTGCCGCCGTTTGTGGAGACGGCCCGGCTGCGGGCGCGTACCGCTACTGGTCCTGGATGCCCCGCAGCTCCGATTGGTGGCATGGCTCCTCTAATGGTGAACAGGTTGTTGCCCCGGCTGACCAGCCCGGCTTGCTCATCCTTCAATCTTCGCTACATGGAACCGAATCAGTCCAACACCTACATTCATCGCTGGAGTTTGACCCTGCAGCGCGAGATTGGCACCGGGTGGGTGGCATCGGCTGGATACACCGGCTCACGTGGGCTGCACCTGCTGCACCAGAGTTTGTCGAACATGACTGAGTGGGAGGGATATCCGAATCAGCCGACTGGTACGAAGTATTTCCCAGTGAACGCCCCACTCATCAATCCCAATTTCGGAGAAATCCGTACGCAATCGTCCAACGCCAACAGCTATTTCCACGGTCTGGCGGTGGGCGTGAACAAACGGATCAGCCACGGGCTGCAAATGCAATTGGCGTATAATTTCGCCAAGTCCACTGACCAGGGCTCCGGCGTTACCAGCGGTGGCGATGAGCTTCCCGATGGCCAGCGCGGAATTTATTATTGGGATATGCACCTGAAAAAGGCGCGTTCCGGATTTGACATCCGCAACACCATGTCTATGAACTTCTCCTACGAACTGCCTACAAGTGGTCTCACCGGCGCAGCCGGCGCGCTCATCGGAGGCTGGCAGATGAGCGGCATCCTGACGCTCAACGACGGCTACCCTATTTCTGTTTATGACAACAGCACAGTGCAGGACACCCAGATGGGCGAAAGCGAAAACTTGCGGGTGAATCTGATCCCGGGCGGCAACAACGACCCGGTGTTGGGCGGCCCGGACAAGTACTTCGACACCAGCAACTTTGTCCCATCCACCTGCCTGGGCACGCGTGTCTGCCGCCCCGGAGACGCAGACTACAAGCCGGGCTACTTCGGCACCCTGGGAGGCAGCACGCTGACCGCACCCGGACAGGCGACGCTGGACTTCTCACTGATGAAAGGCATACAGATCTCGGAAAATCACAAGCTTCAGTTCCGTTCCGATTTCTTCAACATGTTGAATCGGGCGAACTTTGGATCCCCGGTTCAGACCATCTTTATCGACAACGTTCCCGATCCTGAATCCGGCCGCATTCGCACCACTCGCGGCTCGGCTCGGCAGATTCAGCTCGGGCTGCGCTACACGTTCTAGACTTTAACTTTTTACTTCCTTCCGAAGAGCCACGGCAGCCCCCAAGGGCCGTCGTGGCTCTTTTGTTTCTGCGCGGTTTGCGGCGCAATTCCGTGGTTTGAGATTGCTTGAGTCCCATGCTATTCTGGCGCTGTCCGCGCACTGGATTTTCGTCAGGGCACGACTTTAGTCGTGCCCTGACACCGAATGACCGCACATAATTTTGCTGGAGTCAGTGGAATGAGCATGCACCTCAGCTTACATTTCAAATCGCGCGCGGCGCGTGGCCGTGTGGAAGTCATCATGCTCGCCGCCACGGCTGCTGTATTCCACGCCGCCGCCGCAGGGGCGCAGGTGCCCGCAGCGTCCGGGGCGGTGCCGCATCGCGCGCTGGTCAATCGCTACTGCGTTACTTGCCACAATGAAAAACTGAAGACCGCCGGCCTGCTGCTCGATCAGGTGAAGGTGGAAGATGCGGCTGCCAACGGCGAGGTGTGGGAGAAGGTGATTCGCAAGCTGCGCGGCAACTCCATGCCGCCGCAGGGCGCGCCGCGTCCCGACGCCGCCAGCCTGCGAGCGTTTACAAATTATCTGGAAACTGAGCTGGACCGCGCGGCTTCCGCGCACCCCAACCCCGGTCGCCCGGCGGTGCATCGGCTGAATCGCGCCGAGTACGCCAACGCCGTGCGCGATCTGCTGGCGCTCGATCCCACGGCCATCGACGTCGCCGCACTGCTGCCCGCGGACGACTCCGGCTACGGCTTCGACAATATCGGCGATGTGCTGACCATATCGCCGCTGCTGATGGAGGCCTATCTCTCCGCCGCGCGCAAGGTTACGGTGCTGGCGCTGGGCGATCCCGGCATCAAGCCGGTCGAGAAACGCTACGAGATTCCCCGTTACGTATTGCAGCACGACCGCATGAGCGAAGAGTTGCCGTTCGGCTCGCGCGGCGGCGTGGCCATCGCGCATTTCTTCCCCGTCAACGGCGAGTATGAGATGCGTATCCGCCTCCAGGCCAATCAGGATTACCTGATCCTGGGCCTCGACCGCGAGCGGACCATGGATATTCGTCTGGACGGCGTGCGCGTCCGCGACTTTACCTTTGGCGGCGAGCAGCGGCGCGAGCAGGCGATGGCCGCCATGTCCGCCACGACACCCGCGAAGAACAAGAACGATCTCGATGAATATTACCGCCGCACCGCCGACGAAAGCTTCAACCTGCACATTCCGGTCTCCGCCGGCAAGCACACCATCGGCGTTACCTTCCCGCTGATCACCGCCGAGCGTGAGGGTGTCTTTCAGCCGGAGGTCTCCGACTACGCTTACGCCCGCGACTACGGCCACGTGGACGTGGAGCCTGCCGTGGCCAGCCTGGTTGTGAAAGGTCCGCTCCCCGTCAACGGGCAAGCCAATGGCGTCGGCGAGACGCCCAGTCGCCGCAAGATTTTCTCCTGCCAACCAGTCACGACTGAGCCGGCCGCGCAAGCAACTTGCGCGCGTCAAATATTTTCCACGCTGGCGCGTAGCGCCTATCGCCGTCCCGTAACGGATGCCGATGTCGCCGCGCTGCTCGATATTTTCGAGCAGCGTCGCGCCGAGGGCGGCTTCGAAGAAGGCATCCAGGCCGCGCTGCAACGGCTGCTCGTCGATCCTGAATTTCTGTTCCGCATTCCGCGCGATGCCGCCGGCGCAGTCAGCGCCACGTTAAGCAATGTGCAGCGCATCAGCGACATCGAACTGGCCTCGCGCCTCTCCTTCTTTTTATGGAGCAGCATCCCGGACGAGGAATTGCTGGCACTCGCCGCTGCGGGTAAGTTGAGAGACCCCGGCGTGCTGGACACCCAGGTCCGCCGCATGTTGGCCGAGGTGCGCTCCGCCGCGCTGGTGAGCAACTTCGCCGGGCAGTGGCTCTACCTGCGCAACGTGAAGGCCGTGTGGCCCAACCCCGATTTCTTTCCCGACTTCAACGTCAACCTGCGCGAATCGTTTGAGCGTGAGACGGAATTATTCTTCGAGAGCATGTTGCGCGAAGATCGCGGCGTGCTGGAGCTGCTCAGCGCCGACTATACCTTTGTCAACGAGCCGCTGGCGCGCCACTACGGCATCAGCGATGTGTACGGCGGACACTTTCGCCGCATCCAGGTAACCGATGAGAATCGCAAAGGGCTGCTGGGCCAGGCCAGCATTCTTTCCGTAACCTCCTACGCCACGCGCACCGCGCCGACCATTCGCGGCAAGTGGCTGCTGGAAAATCTAATGGGTACGCCGCCGCCGCCGCCGCCGCCCGATGTCCCGTCGCTTGAAGAAAAGAAGGGCGAGGACGGCAAGCTCCTCACCATGCGCCTGCAGATGGAGGCGCACCGCGCCAACCCGTCCTGCGCCAGTTGCCATCGCGTGATGGACCCGCTTGGTTTTGCGCTCGAAAACTTCGACGCTACCGGAAAATGGCGCGACCAGGACGGCTCGGGGCGCATTGACTCCTCCGGCGTGCTGCCCGACGGGACCAAGTTTCAAGGCCCCGCCGAGTTGCGCAAGATTCTGCTGGCGCAGCCCGAGCAGTTCATCCACACTGTAACCGAGCGCCTCCTGACCTACGCGCTGGGCCGCGGCGTCGAGTATCAGGACCAGCCCGCCATCCGCCAGATCATGCGCGACGCCGCACAGGGCGGCACGCACTGGTCGGCGCTGATCAGCGGCATTGTGAAAAGTGTTCCCTTTCAGATGAGAAGGAGAGCCGAGCCATGAGCGATATAACGAAACGACCCATGATGATCTTCAAAAAAGCGATTCCGCGTCGGACATTCCTGCAAGGAGCTGGCGCCACTCTCGCGTTGCCGCTGCTGGATTCGATGGTCCCCGCGCTCGCCGCTGTCGGTGATCCCGCGGCGAAGCCCGCGCTGCGCTTCGCCACCGTCTACACCGCCAACGGCATGATGATGGACAAGTGGACTCCGGCGGCGGTGGGAAGTAATTTTGAAATCACTCCCATCCTCGAACCACTCACGCCCTTCCGCAATCAGATGCTGGTGTTGAGCGGGTTGAATCACGCCAGCGGCCGCGCGCTTGCTGGTGAGAACACCGGCGACCACGCTCGCGCCGGGGCGACGTATCTCACCGGTGTGCATCCGAAGAAGACCGAAGGCGCCGACACGCGCGCCGGAGTCTCCGCCGACCAGATCGTCGCGCGCGAACTGGGCAAGCAGACGCGCCACGCCTCGCTCGAACTCGCTCTCGACACGCCCGAGTTGCTGGGCCAGTGCGAGGCCGGCTACACCTGCGCCTACATGAACACGCTTTGCTGGCGCAGCGAGACTACGCCCATGCCCATGGAAAATCGCCCGCGCATGGTCTTCGAGCGGCTGTTCGGCGACAACGATTCGACCGACCCGGCGGTGCGTCTGCGCCAGATTCAGAGCGACCGCAGCATCCTCGATTCCGTGCGCGGCAAAGTGAACGCGCTGATCGCCGATGTGGGCTCCGCCGACAAGGCCAAGCTCAGTGAGTATCTCGACGCCGTGCGCGACGTGGAGCGCGGCATCCGCCTCGCCGAAGAACAGTCCGGGCGCGAACTGCCCGTGCTGACCCGTCCCGAAGGCGTTCCCGCGACATTTACGGAACATGCGAAGTTAATGTACGACTTGATGCTGCTGGCCTTCCAGACCGATCAGACGCGCGTCATCACCTTCATGACCGGGCGCGAGTTTGGCGGACGCACCTACCGCGAGATTAATATTCCCGACGGCCATCACGGCCTCACGCACCACCAGTACAAGCCCGACAAGATCGAGAAGGTCATCAAGATCAATATCTATCAAGCGCAACACTTCGCCAACTTCCTCGAGCGCATGAGGAACACGCCCGACGGCGACGGGTCGCTGCTGGACCACAGCATGATCCTCTACGGCGGGAGCCTGAGCGACGGCAACCTGCACCTGCACGACAATCTCCCCATCCTGCTGATGGGCGGCGCGAACGGCCAGATCAAAGGCGGCCGCCACCTGCGCTTCCCCGGCGACACCCCCATGCCCAACCTGCTGCTGACCATGCTGGACATGGCCGGCGTGCACCTCGACAGTCTGGGTGACAGCAATGGCCGGCTAATCCTTTAATGAGGGGAGTCGGGAGTTGGGGAAGCCCGATCATCCTTCCGTTCTGGTGCGGGATTGGATGGGATAAGTGATCTGCTCAGTCCACGTTGCAGGTTGGGAATTCCCGTTGGTAGAACAGAACATTCTGTTTCTTATTGAAGCGAGTACTGTCTACGATCTCGAGTTTCCAATTGCGTCTGCGGCCTGGAGGCGTCGGGAGCTTAAGCTCTAACCGGTAAAATTCTTTAATTTGTTTATACATAGCGGTAATTCTAGGCCGAATGGCTTCCTTGACATGCTTCGGCATATTCGGATCGAGTGTCCTGGGCATCCGAAGCATCCACCCTCCCGTTGCTTTCACCATTTCTTCCACTTCGTCAAGATCGTCAGGGTAATAATACGTCCTGTCGTTCATGGCGGTAGGTTCGCTTAGCGTAATTGCAAACAACCTGATTCCAACAGCGACCAACGCGCGCCGTACTTCGTCCGCAGAACGGCGGCTGGCATTATCCTCCCCATCGGTAATTAGATAAATCACATCTCCGTCTCCCGATGGCCCAAAAAGCTTAATGGCATCAAGAATGGTATCGCGGAGGCCGGTCGTCCTGTTCTTGTTGGGTGGGTCCAGCGGCTTATCGATGATCAAATGAAGCCGCTCAATTAGAAGGTTTGAATCGGATTAAAAATCCATCTGCGTCCTAAATCCGGTCGAAAAGCTCGCCAGCGCCAGAGCGTTTCCGCCTGTAAGTTCCCGAATGGCATCGGCCGCCGCCTGGACTGCGAAATTCCATATCTCGTGGTCCAAAGTTATACTTCCGCTCACGTCGAGAAGCATCAGAATGCGTCGGGGCTGGTGATCAATCATGGCCGACTTTATTTCGACAGGCTTTCCCCGGAACTCCCCTCGAAAACTGGAGATATCCAATCCGGCAACCAGCTCGCCTCGGGAATCTATTACGCCAACGGGTACGCTTTGTTGCAGGCACGACTCCTGCCCCAGGAGAATGCGCTCTGTGAGGAGCAATAGAATTAATATTCGACTAAGGTTGGTCGAATTCATGGCCTTTTTCATCATTACAAACGCTACTTGGGCAGCACCACTGCCGGGGGCGGCTCGGTGCGCTGGCTTTGGTTCATCTGGAATTCGTAGGAGTCGGCCACCGCGGTGAAGTAACCCGGCGTGTCGAGCGGCGTCGCGCCCAGCTTGAGCAGCAGGTCGCGCGTGCCGGGGCGCAGGATTTCGCCCAACTCATCGCCCTTGGGGACCCAGGGGAGGCGGTTGCCGGAGGCGATGGTCAGCGGCGTCTGCTGATACTTGTCTTTGATGTTCACGTTGGCGCCTTTGCCGGCGAGGTAACTAATAATCGCGTCGGCGCCGCTCAACGACGCGCCGTGCAGCGCGGCCAAGCCGTCTTCGGTCTGGGCGTTCACGTCGTTGCCCATCTCGACGGCGAGCTTCACGGCCTCGAAGGCCAGCTTCTTTTCATCGTCGGTCAGGTCCTGCGCGCGACCCACTCCGGCGGCCACCATCAGCGGCGACAGATTGGCCTTGGTCGCCACGCGCGGATCAGCGCCCTTCTCCTGCAACATGCGCATGGACATCACGTCGCCGGTTACCGCGGCCAGCAGAAACGCCGTTCCGCCGACCAGGTTGCCGCCGCCGTAGCCGCCCACGGGCGGGCCTTTCACCAGACGCAGGTTGGGGTCCGCGCCGCGCGCCAGCAACGCCTTCACTAGCCCCTGCAAATTCGGGCGGAAGATATACGCCTGATAGTTGGCGTAGGCGATCCCGTTCAGATGGGTCATGCCCGTGGTCATGGAGTAGTGCAGCGCGGTGGCGCCGTACTCGTCGCGGGCGTTGGCGTCGGCGCCCTGTTCCAATAGAAACTGCGCCAGCGCCTCATGCCCGCTGGCCGCGGCCATTAAGAGCGGCGTCATGGTGCCGGTGGTTCCCGGCTCGGGCGGAGTCTCAGCTTTGATGGACGACGGCGGCGGCGGGGGATATTGGAGAATGGGCGGCCCGGTAATTTTCTTGACCGGCATGGCCTCGTTGACGTCGGCACCAGCGGCCAGCAGGACGCGCGTGGTCTCGATATCGCCGACGCGAGCGGCGAACATCATGGGCGAGAATCCGCCCTTCGAGCGCAGATGAATGTCCGCGCCCTTGTCGATCAAAACTTTGGCCACGTCGGCGTGCTTCTGCGCGACGGCCCACATCAGCGCGGTCTGCCCCATCTCGGCGTCAACGGCTTCCAGGCGCGCGTCGGCCTCGGCCACCAGCTTCGCGCCCTCCGCGCTCCCCGAGCGCGCGCAGGTCATCAGCACGGTCTCGCCCGAGGGCAGAGCGGCGGAGTGATCCGCGCCGGCCTTCAACAAGCTGCGAATAATGGCGGCGTTGCTGTTGCGGCAAGCCAGCGTGAGCGGCGTAACGCCATATTCATTGGCGGTGCGCGGGCTGGCTCCGGCGGCGAGCAGGGCGTCCACGGTTGCGGCGTCATCCCAATGCGCGGCCCAGTGCAGGGCCGTCGCGCCGTCGGGCTGCGCGGCGTTCACGTCGGCCCGCTCGGCGATGAGCGCGCGGACGGCCTCGCGGTTCTTGGACTTGGCCGCATCCACCACGCGCAGGTCGGCGGAGTAGGCCGATCCGGCGCATAGAAGCAGCGCGGCAAGCAGGGTAGTCCGTGGTGCATTTAACATATGTTGTGCCCTCATTCCGTCCAGTTATATCCAGCCATAGCCCTATTGTCAACCGCGAAAGTCACGTGGCGCTCGGCTCGGCATGACTTCGAAATGGGAATGGATTAGGATCGAACAGCCCTCTTTCAGATGAATGCCGGTGTGCTGACCCGGGAGCCTCGAATGTAAAAGCGGTGGCTCTTTGGACGGGTCGTTTAGAATAAGAGCATGACTGGCGTGCGCATGGACAAGTGGCTTTGGGCCGCGCGATTTTTCAAGACACGCGCGCTGGCGTCGCATGCGTGTGAGTTGAGCAGGGTAACCTCCAACGGGCAGCGCGCCAAGGCGGCGCGCGAAGTCCGTGTCGGCGACCTGCTGCAGGTCTCGAACGATGCCGGCGACTTCACCGTCGAGGTGCTCAGCTTGAGCGAGATGCGTGGCCCGGCGGCGGTGGCGCAGACACTCTACCGCGAGACGGACGAGAGCAAGCAGTTGCGAGCCGTTGCAGCCGCCGCGCGCAAGGAAGTTCCACAATATGAGGGTGAGTGGGGCGGCCGGCCCTCGAAACAGGACCGCCGCACGCTGAACAAACTCCGCGATCGCAACTAGCTTCCAGCAGAAAAATATCCGCAGATTACGCAGATTGAAAATGCATCTGTGAAATCTGCGTAATCCGCGGATGACTCATTCCGTGTTGTCCTTTTCTTCTGCGGCCTCGGGCCGCAGAAGGGGGAACAGGATCACGTCGCGGATGGAGCGCGAGCCGGTCAGCAGCATCACCAAGCGGTCGATGCCGATGCCTTCGCCGGCCGTGGGCGGCATGCCGTAGCTCAACGCGCGGATGTAGTCCTCGTCGATGGGGTGAGTCTCCTGATCGCCGCGTTCCTTGGCCTCGGCCTGCATCTGGAAGCGCTTGCGCTGCTCCTCGGGATCGTTCAACTCAGAGTATGCGTTGAGGATCTCCATGCCGCCGATGTAGGCCTCGAAGCGCTCGACGTAGGCCGGCTCATCGGGCTTGTTCTTGGCCAGTGGCGAGACCTCGACGGGGAAGTCGTAGATGATGGTCGGCTGCGTCAGATGCTTCTCGCAGACTGCCTCAAAAAGGTGCAGCACCGAATTGCCCAGCGGCACGGCCACCGCGTTGCCCAGACTTACTCCCAAACGACTGGCGTTACCTTCCACGATGGGCATGCTGACGGGCGCCGCGCCGGGATTCATCTGGTTCCAGCGCTCGACTACCAGCGCGGTGTGGCGTGGGTCGTTGAAGTCAGCGAACTTCGGGCGCGTGGCTTCGTCGGGCCAGAAGACGCAGATGGCCTCGCGCAACGAGTAGCGTGTCCACACGGCCAGGTCGATTTGGGTCTCACCCCACTGGACAATCGTGCCTCCGATGGAGGCGCGCGCAGCCTCTGGAATCAGGCGTTCGGTGAGGTTCATCAGGTCGCGGTAGTCGGCGTAGGCCTGATAGAACTCCAGCATGGTGTACTCGGGATTGTGGCGTGTCGAGAGGCCCTCGTTGCGGAAGACGCGGCTGATCTCATAGACGCGATCGAGTCCGCCGACGATCAGCCGCTTGAGATAAAGCTCGGGCGCGATGCGCAGGTAGAGCGTCAGGTCGAGCGCGTTGTGATGCGTTACGAATGGCCGCGCCAATGCGCCGCCCGGCATGGGCTGCATCATCGGCGTCTCGACTTCGATGAAGTCCTCGCGGTCGAGCGCGGTGCGCAGCGCCTGGATCAGGCGGGAGCGCACGATGAAGATGTTGCGCGACTCGGCGTTCGAGAGCAGATCGAGATAGCGCTGCCGATAGCGCGCCTCAACCTCCTGCAGACCGTGCCACTTTTCCGGCATGGGCAGCAGCGCCTTGGCGAGGAACGTCAGCGACTCGGCGTGAATCGAAAGCTCGCCGGTGCGCGTGCGGAAGACGTAGCCGGTTACGCCGAGCGAGTCGCCCAGGTCGAGCAGCTTATACAACTCGAAAGCATTGTCGCCCACGGCCTCCTTGCGCACGTAGACCTGTATGCGCTGGCCTGCCTGCACCAGATCGCAGAAGCCCGCCTTGCCTTGGCGGCGAATGGCTTGCAAGCGACCGCTCGACAGCACCGGCGGCTTGCTCTCGGCCAGCGCCTCGGCAGTCGCTTCGCCATGCTCGGCATGAATCTTGGCCACGCTGTGCGTGAAGGCGAATGAGTTGGGGTAGGCGGCGTATCCCAACGCCTCAATCTGCTTCAGTTTCTCGCGGCGCTGCTCGTATAGATCATTCTCAAATGACAAGGTGTTTGGGCTCCGTCAGCCAGCCTGCATTCAGCCGGGTAGGACATTATATGGACCGGCTTCGCGCGGCGTCAACTTGGAGGGACGCGCGGGTATTGTCCTAGGTTTGTGTTGCTCCGTATACCTCTGCGTCCTCTGTGGCTTAGTACGACCTCAACCGCAGAGGTCGCAGAGGCACGCAGAGGTATGCCCGCAACACACAAATCAGAACACATTCGTCAATATAATTAGGTATTTATATATTAGTAAATGTTGTGCAAGCTATTGAATATAAATGTAATAAAAATACTTGACAGTACTACGCTCATATTTTATTATCTATATATTATATGTATTTGAAAGGACTATCCCATGCGCTTCGAAAAGTTCACCACCAAGGCTCAGGAAGCGGTTCAGGAGGCCCAGCAGAAGGCCTTTAAGATGGGGCACCAGGCCATTGAGCCAGTGCATCTGCTATGGGCCACCGCCGTGCAGCCGGAAGGCGTGGTGGGTCCGACACTTCAGAAGATGAATATTCCCCCCGACCTGGTGGCGCTGGAGGCGGAGAAGATACTACAGGGCCTCCCGCAGGTCTCCGGGCAGGCCGATCAATATGCCTCGCCCGCGCTGAACCGCGTCTTCATGCAGGCGATGGAAGAGGCCAAGCAGTTCAAGGACGACTACGTCTCCACCGAACATCTTCTGCTGGCGCTTGCCAAGCAGAAGAGCGATCCAGCCGAGCAGATACTTGCAAAAGTTGGCGCAACGCATGAAGCGATTCTGAAGGCGCTGGCCGCGGTGCGCGGCACACAGCGCGTTACCGACCAAAATCCAGAGGAGAAGTATCAGGCACTGGAGCGCTACGCGCGCGACCTGACCGCGCTGGCGCGCAAGGGTAAGCTCGATCCGGTGATTGGCCGTGAGGAAGAGATTCGCCGCGTCATTCAAGTGCTGGCGCGCCGCACCAAGAATAATCCGGTATTGATTGGCGAGCCCGGCGTGGGCAAGACCGCCATCGTGGAAGGTCTGGCCCTGCGCATGATCGCCGGCGACGTTCCCGAGGTGCTCAAGAACAAGCGCGTGGTCGCGCTCGATCTGGGATCTCTGATAGCGGGCGCGAAGTTTCGCGGCGAATTCGAGGACCGCCTCAAGGCCGTGTTGAAAGAGATCGACGAAGCCGCCGGGCAGGTGATTCTCTTCATTGACGAGATGCACACCATCGTCGGCGCGGGCGCGGCGGAGGGCGCGATGGACGCCGGCAACATGCTGAAGCCGGCGCTGGCGCGCGGCGAGCTGCACTGCATCGGCGCCACCACGCTGAATGAGTATAAAAAATATATCGAGAAGGACAGCGCGCTCGAGCGCCGCTTCCAGCAGGTGCTGGTAACCGAGCCGAGCGTGGAGGACACCATCTCGATTCTGCGCGGCCTGAAGGAGCGCTACGAGCTGCATCACGGCGTGCGTATCAAGGACGGCGCGATCGTGGCCGCGGCCACGCTGTCGCATCGCTACATCTCCGACCGCTTCCTGCCCGACAAGGCCATTGACCTGATCGACGAGGCCGGAGCCGCGCTGCGCATGCAGATTGACTCCATGCCTGTCGAGATTGATCAGGTGGAGCGCGAGATGCGCCAGATGGAGATTGAGCGGCAGGCGCTGACTCGCGAGTCTGACGCCGCCTCGCGCGACCGTCTCAAGCAGATTGAGCAGGATTTGGCGCAGCGGCGCGAGAAGTCGAGCGCGTTGAAACTGCGCTGGCAGAGTGAGAAGGAGTCCATCGGCAAGCTGCACGAATTGAAGGAGCAGATCGACAAGCTGCGCGGCGAAGAGGCGCAGGCCGAGCGCTCCGGCGACCTCGGCAAAGTGGCCGAGATTCGCTACGGCAAGATTGCCCAGATGGAGCAGGAGTTGCAGAAGGCCAGCGACCGCCTCGGCGGCTTGCAGCAGGGCCCGCGAATGCTGAAGGAGGAAGTGGACGAGGAGGACATCGCGCGCATTGTCGCCAAGTGGACCGGCATCCCCGTTACCAGAATGCTGGAAGGCGAGATGGCCAAGCTGGTGCGCATGGAGGAGCGTCTGCGCCTGCGCGTGATTGGGCAGGAGGAAGCGCTGGGCCGCGTGGCCAACGCGGTGCGCCGCAGTCGCGCGGGACTCTCCGACCCGCGCCGCCCGATTGGCTCGTTTATTTTCCTCGGGCCCACTGGCGTCGGCAAGACGGAGCTGGCGCGCGCGCTGGCCGAGTTTCTGTTTGACGACGAGCACGCCATGATTCGCCTGGACATGTCCGAGTACATGGAGAAGCACTCCGTCGCGCGGCTGATCGGCGCGCCTCCCGGATACGTGGGCTACGAAGAGGGCGGGCAGTTGACCGAGCAGGTGCGGCGGCGGCCGTACTCTGTCGTACTGTTCGACGAAATAGAGAAGGGACACCCGGACGTCTTCAACTCGTTGTTGCAGATTCTGGAAGACGGCCGCCTCACCGACGGCAAGGGCCGCACGGTGAGCTTCAAGAATACGATTCTGATCATGACCTCGAACGTGGGTAGCGCGTTCCTGCAGCAGTTCGGTTCCATCGGGTACAACCCGATGGAGAACGGTGAGCGCGAAGTCCGCGTCGCGGAACTGAAGAAGCGGCTGGACGGCGCGCTGCGCGAGACCTTCAAGCCGGAGTTCCTGAACCGCATCGACGACGTGGTGTACTTAAGCCCGCTCGGCGAGAAGGAGATTACGCAGATCGTGGAGATTCAGATCGAAGGCTTGCGAGGAGTGCTGGCGGAAAAAAAGATCGCACTCGACCTGACGGAAGATGCGAAGAAGCTGCTATTCACGCGCGGCTACGATCCGAACTTCGGGGCGCGCCCACTGCGTCGCGCGATCCAGTCGCTGATCCAGGACCCGCTGGCGCTGAAGATGCTGGACGGCGAAGTGCTGCCCGGCGACTCCATCCGTATGGATGCCGCGGACGGCGCCATGAAGTTCGAGAAGCGAGAGGTTGCCGTGACGGCGGAAACCCCTGCGGAACCTGCGGAAACGCGCAAGTAAATCGCCGCCATCTCTTCGCGCCAGTGTCATCCTGAGCGCAGCGAAGGAAATTCGCCTTCCACCGGCTGCTCACGCCGGCTGATCGCGCTGGCTACTGACGCCGCCAGCTTGACGGTTACGGCTGGCGGCCCGTATCCTTACCTATTGACATTGTTGCCTGTGGAGGCGCTACCGTTCTATGCCGATGTACGAATATCAATGCGGGGCTTGTGGTCATCGGTTGGAAGCCATCCAGAAATTTTCCGATAAGCCGTTGAAGTCCTGCCCGAAGTGCAAGAAGCCGAAGCTGGAACGCCTGCTCTCCAAGTCTTCCATCCAGTTCAAGGGCAGCGGCTGGTACATCACCGATTACGCCAAGAAGTCCTCGCCGGAGGTTTCGAAATCCGACTGGGGCAAATCTGCTGAAGGTAAGTCGGATGGCGGCAAGTCAGAGAGTGACGGCGGATCGAAAGAAAGCAAGACCGAGACCACCAAAGAGTCCTCAAAGGACAAGGCCTCCAAAGACAGCAGTCCCACTTCGACGGAAAAGGCCAAACCCGCCAAAGAGTCCTCTGCCAAGAAGTAGCTCCCGGGAAATGAGCCCTGAGATGTAGGTAGTGGGTCAGATTGACGTCAGGGCACGACTTCAGTCGTGCCGAAACGACGCGATGGCCACAGCGGTTTTAACCGCTGTGGTGCGATGTGCAGACTGACATCGCGTGCCTGACACGGCTGAGAACCTCAGGGGTTAAAACCCCTGATAATGGGGCTGACTATTCGGCACGACTAAAGTCGTGCCCTGACGTTCTACAGATTTGAAAATGGGCCCACCATTGCGAAGTAATCTCCGGCGCAATCAATCAATCAATCAATCAAATTGGGATTAACGCGAGGGGCCGCGGCGATCCTCGCTGTTGCGGCGGTCGCGGCCTGTGCGGCGATCGACCATCTTGAATACCCAGTCGGTCGTGGCGCGGCAGCGCAGGCAGTGCTTGGGCGTAGTCTTGCCGCCACGCATCTCCGTAACAATGGACTCGTCCAGAAAAAACGTCTGGCGGTTGCCGCAGCTTTCGCAGGTGAGCAGTGAAGTGGGCATAGGGAAAAGTTTAGCACGCCGCCCGGCTGGCTAAGGCACCGGATTCAGCCAGCGGAGCCGCGACCGGGAGGGAGCGGGACCGCTCACACAAAGAAATATTAGAAGGTGCGGCCGATGGTGAATTTGAAGGTGGAGGCCGGTTCCGAGTAGCCGCGCGGGCTGGCGAACTGCTGGATGGCGCTCTGGTACGTCGCGCTATTGGGGAATAGCGCGCGGTCGATCAGCGGTTGCGGCGTGATGTTGGTGTTGAGCCGTAGAGGATTGTAGGCCCAGTACACGCGGAACGGAGCGTTTACAATGGGCATGATCACTTGTAGTTCCAGGCCGGTGGAGGCGCGCCATTGGCCGTTGGTGTCGGCGGCCAGATCCACGATGCGCTTGAAGTCGGAGCTGGGGAACAGGTTGGTCAGCTCGGTAAGGCGCTGCGAAGTCAGCTCCAATTGATTGCGATGCCAGGCCATGTTGATGCCGGCGTCGGCGAAGGCAGCCAGAAAGACTGGGCCAAAAATCGGAATGCGGTATTCGAAGTTGCCGATCACCTTGGTGTCGCCGCCGGGGAAGGTGATGCGGTTGACGGGAACCTGCACGGTCTGCGCAACACGCTCCTCCAGGCCGATATTGCTGGTTCCGGTGCCGATACGCGGCGTGCCGTCAGCATTCAGCACAGCCATGAATGTCGTGTCCGGCAAAAATGCGACGGGTCCGATGGTGAAGGAATCGAAGCCGCGAACATCGTTCTCGCCACCGGCGTAGAAGCGCGTGAAGGGCGGCAGCACGCGGCCCTTGAAGCCGTTCATGGTGGAAGCGCTCAAATGGAAGCCCAGGGTGCGTCCGCCGCCGCCGAACGGGCGGAAGTGTTTGATATCCGCCGCCGGCCGGTACATGCGCACATTGCCGCCCAAGCCCGCCAGTTCCAGGCTGCCGAACAGGCTGGTGCCTCGGCTGGGCGTCAGCGGATGATCCACGGTGTTGTAGGTATAGGTCGGCGTGATCTTGCTGGTGCGAATGCCTTGCAACTGATCGGTGCCGCCGAAGCCGTTGAAATTCAAATCTTCAAACAGGCGTTGCGACACGGTGCTGAAAGTTGTCACCTTGCTGGTGTCGTATCCATACGAGAAGCCCAGGCGCGAGAAGCTGCCGCGCAGCGGGTAACTCGCAAAGGCGGTGATGCCGGTGCTCGACTGGCGATAGTTCTGAATATTGTCCGCGCCCAGCAGATCGAAGATGGGCCGGATGTCCTGGCCGGACAGGACCGAGGCCTGCTGCGCCTCGTCGAAATTGTAGCGGCGGGAGAAGACCGTCCAGCCCACCTGCAATGGGCGGTCAAACAAATAAGGATGCGTCAGGCCGACCACGACGTTGCGGTCCAGGCTTCCCAGCTGCGCGTCGAAGGTGAGCGTCTCGCCGAGGCCGAGGAAGTTGTTGGTCTGATAGCCGAAGCCCACGAAGCTGCCCGACAGGCCGCTGACGCCGCCCGAAAAATTGATGGCATTCTTGCCTTTTTCCTTCACCGTTACGGCGATGTCCACGGTGCCGGCGTTGTTGTTGGTCTGGATGTTGGAGTCCTTGCCGGGCTCGAGTTTATCGAAGTAATCGAGCTGGTTCAGGCGCAACATGCTGTTCTCCCACAGACGGGAGTTGAACAGCGAGCCTTCCTCCACCATCAGTTCGCGCCGGATGACTTTGTCGCGCGTGGTGGTGTTGCCGCTGAATTCGATGCGGCGCACCACGAACTGCTTGCCTTCCTCCAGATTGAAGGTCATGTTGATGAGCTTGTTCTGCTCATTGATCTCGGTGTCCGGGCTGGCCACGAAATTGATGTAGCCGAACTCGCCGTAGAGCTTGCGCAGATTCTCCAGGCCCTTGCGAATCTCCGAGACGTTGAAGATGTCGCCCTCGGTCATGGCGAACATGGGGCGCAACGCGGTGTCGGCCTCGCGGAACAAAGTCGAGTTCTTGAACGACACGGTGCCCAGGCGATACTGCTCGCCTTCCACCAACGGAATTTTAATATCCACCTTCTGGCCCGTCTTGCCAAAAAATAGCGCGGGCGGGAAGACCAACTTGCCGTACCAGGGCAGTCCGGAGAGCGCGCTGCCGCCGGTGGTGCGCGTGGAGGTGGCGGGATCATTCACCAGCACCTTGAAGTAGCCGCGATCCTGATACGCGCCGCGCACCATTTCCAGATCTTCATCAAGCTTGTTCTTGTCGTAGGTCTTGGCGAAGATGCTGGTGAGGAACACGCTGTAGGGAATGCCAATGGGGCGCGAATGCCGCATCGAGCGCACCAGCGTCCCACGGCCAATAATGCTGTTGCCCTCGAAACTAATGTCGCCCACTTTCACTTTGGGGCCTTCATTGATGTTGAACGTCAAGGCCACCGATGACGGCGGGATAGGCCGCGATTCGACGTTGATGGTCGCCATCTGGCGACCGCGCTCGGCCAGCAGGTCTTTCAGTACCTGTTCGGCGCGCTTGATGCGGGTGGGCTCGAAGCGGCTCTCCACGGTCAAGCCGACCTTGCGGTCGCGGAAACGGTCCAGAATGTCCGAGGTGGTAACAGAGGTGTTGCCCTTGTACTCGATGCTGCGGATATTGGGCCGCTCTTTCACCTCAAAGGTGATGAGCTTGCCGGTTTCGCCGTCTTCCACGTTCAGCACGATGTCGTCAAACAGGCCGGTGTTGTAGAGCGCCATGAAGTCACGGCGCAGCGCGGCTTCGTCAAAGGCGTCGCCCGGTTGCGTGAAGATGCGCGCGCGCATGGTGGCGGCGGGAACGCGGCGGTTACCGCGGAATTCCACGGCTTGCACTTTCTGCGAGGCACCGGCCTGCGTTGCCGCCGCGGCCGGTGTTTGGGCGGCGGGAGGATTCTGTGGAGTGATCTGCGCGCCGGCTGGCCGGGGAAACACTCCGAGCGCCATGACCATGGTAACCACCAGAGTCACCACTGGCAGGGTTACCACTGGGGGCACCATTGCGAGAAAAATCTTCACCAGCCCGTTGGGGAACGGTCTATTCATGTACACCAAACCCAGTTGATCTGATTCCGACTGACAAATACACCTGGCATCACACCAGGTAGCCCGCTACGCAAGGTACTAATATTCCTAACACCCAGAGATTCCCAAAAGCCAAACTGGGTTGCCCCTGTTCTGGCACATTGTTCGGAACCGCTGTACGGAATATCGTCCGGCAGTTCCACCCACCTGTCTTGCCGGCCTTGCAACAGCATTCAGGTCAATCTAATACTTATAGCAGATTTTTGGGGAGGAAGTTCCTGAAATACGCATCAAGGAATCGGAAACGCAAAGCGAATGGACTTCAGCAGGCTGCTACGGGGAGCAGAAAAACACCAATGCTGCGTTCACTCGACGTCTTCGCCACGTCGAGTCGCCCGTTTCCGGCGTTCGGCGTGATGGCGCCGCTCACTCGGCACGTTGCGCTTCCCGGTCGATGACGCTGCAGGTGCACGTCGCGTGCTCCCGGCGCGGCGTTGGGGTTCGCGCTTGCGGTGAAATGTTTTTTCCAGCGCTTCGGCCTCGGCGAGGCGATCCATTTTCCGTAATTTGGCCACATAGGCGCGCATGGTGCGCAGCGTGGACGTCGCACTCGCCCACAGTTCCTTCAGCTCGATCTTGGCGGCCTGCCGGTAATATTCCAGACCCTCCTCGGCGCGGTCGGTGGCGAAACACACGTCGCCCAGATTCGTTAGACGCCGCGATACCTTGGCGTTTTAAGGGCCGTAGTGATTGCGGACAATTTGCAGAGAACGCTCCAGCAGCGGTTCGGCTTCCGCGTACCAGCCCTCCTCGAAGTAGAGCCGTCCAACGTTGTTCAGGCACTGCCCCACCCTGGGATCCTGCGACCCATATTTCAGTGAATATTGCGTCAGGCACTCCTGGTACAAACGCTCGGCCTGCTCGAATTTTTTCTGCGCGTGATAAAGAACCGCCAGCCTGTGCTGCGACTCGGTATCACTCTTCAATCTTTTGTTGGAGTCGGATTGAAACCGAACCTGGTTGCTCTTGGCGGCCCGCACCGATCCGGCGCGCAGCCGTTCCTGCGCATCCAGATTCTTCAGCAGGTCCGTGGTCATCCCACGCAACGACGGATTCGGCACACTCTTCAAGCGCAACGCCTCTCAGTATTCCTATTCAAAACTATAGCGCAATCTGCGCGGCTCCAGACTGGTATCTCTTTCGGTAAGCTCCGTGTCCGGCTCGGGGCCAGGCGCTCATCACCCGCGAGAGCGCCCGCCGATTGTCCGATCTCGGAAGGACGGAGAAGCAATTACGCTCCGCCGTCGCAACTCTCAATTGCGAGGAGTGACATACCTCTTTTTGTTCTGCTGTTTGATGGTGCGTGTTGTAGAATCAGGGTATGAGAATTACCAGTGGCAAGGTTGTTGACGGGCATATCGAAGTGCAGGGAGAATCCCTTCATGACGGACTGACCGTTACCGTGCTTGTTCCCGAGGAATCTTCATTTACCTTAGATGCGGCCTCGGAGGCTGAACTGCTGCAAGCCATCAAGCAGGCTGATCGCGGTGAACTCCTTGACGCACGGGATGTTCTTCCGAAGCGTTCCTAATCACAACTGATGATGATTGTTAAATTTGCTCGGCTGGCTGCGGCTCAGATTCAGGATGCGTCCTGAGTGGTGGCAGGCGAATCGCCCGAAGGCGCCTAACACTTTTGAAGAGGAATTGCGCCGGGGATGCGATCTCATCGCCCAACAACCAGCGGTCGGAGCGCTTGCAACGAACCCGAAGCTGCAGGGAGTTCGCAGGATACATCTAAGCCGCATCCGTTATCATCTCTACTACCGCGTGCAACAGAATCAAGTCGAAATCCTGGCCCTGTGGCACCCCAGCCGCGGGAGCGGGCCAATGATATGAGCAATTCCTTATTCAAGTTTGCAGTAATTTGGTTGGAATGAATCTGTGCGGGGGGCAGTTAGCCATTTGTTCGTAACTCCCCGACCTTCAATTACAATGCTGTACGTATCGACCCACGTTCTCTGCCACAGCCATCCCACTTTCGTGCCGGGCGCGTTGGCCTCAATATAACTTGCGGCTTTTTCCGCCGACAATTCTTCCATGCAATGAAGGCAGCGCGGAGAAGCATCCCTACCAAAGTGGCCTCCGCAATCGCAAGGGGCCAGCCAAGGTTCCGTTTCGATTTGGATCGGTCCTTGAATCTTCAAGGGAGCCCCTTCCTGATAACCGCCTGGTTCCCATCCACCCAAGGTGTAAATCATCCCGCAGCGATCGCAATAGGCGAAGGCGGTGTCACTAAAGCCATTGTGTATGAGCCGATACTGGAATGACTTTTGGCAATGCTCACAGCATCCAATATTTAGTCGCGGGACAAAATTTGGTTTCTGCCTTAGTCTTAAGGTTGAAATGAGCCGCGACACGAAATTCATAGCACGGAACCAATCCAAATGATGACCCCCCGTAATTTGAAGATCCAATTACGGGGGGTGTTCTAAGTCTACCAATGAAAATTCGACTTGGAAGCTACACCGAGGCGACGAACAGCGGCGTGGGTTCGCCGGTGGAGTCCACGGGGCGGTAGTAGAGGCCGTCGTTGTCGAGGAAGACCTCGAGGAACGCCGGGCGCGGGATCTGGCCCTGGATGAGCGCCTCCGCCAGTGGGTCCTCGATGTAGCGCTGCAACGCGCGACGCAACGGGCGCGCGCCATAGGAGCGGTCCGCGCAGGTTTTCTCGAGTATCCACCTCTCGGCCTCAGGCGTCAGCGTGATGGAAATCTGCTTCTGCGCCAGGCTCAGGTTGATTGTCGCCACCATCAGGTTGATGATCTGGATCAGGTCTTCGTCGGCCAGCGCGCTGAAGACGATGATTTCGTCCAGCCGATTGAGGAACTCGGGGTTGAAGACTTTCTTGATCTCCTGCTTGACCAGGTCCTCGGCGGCCGTCTGCACGGAGTCCTCCGTGGGCGGCTGGAAGCCCATCTTGCCGCGCTTCTCGAGGAAGCGCGCGCCGATGTTCGAGGTCATGATCAGAATGGTGTTCTTGAAGTCCACGGTGTTGCCCAAGCCGTCGGTCAACTGGCCGTCTTCAAACACCTGCAACAGGATGTTGAAGATGTCCGGGTGCGCTTTCTCGATCTCATCCAGCAGGATCACCGAGTAGGGCGCGCGCTTCACGCGCTCAGTCAACTGGCCGCCTTCTTCGTAGCCGACGTATCCGGGAGGCGAGCCGATCAGCTTGGAGACCGCGTGCTTCTCCATGTACTCCGACATGTCAAAGCGGATCAGCGCTTTGTCGCTGCCGAACAGGAAACTCGCCAGCGACCGGGCCACTTCCGTTTTGCCCACGCCGGTTGGTCCCAGGAACAGGAATGCGCCCACGGGCCGCGCCGGATTCTTCAGCCCCGCGCGTGAGCGGCGGATGGCGCGCGAGAGCGCCGAGATGGCCTTCTCCTGGCTGATGATGCGCTTGTGGAGTTCATCCTCCATGCGGATCAGCTTGGCCATCTCCTCTTCCTTGATCGTGGTTACCGGCACGCCGGTCCAGCGCGAGACGACATCCTCGATGTCTTCCTTGGTAACCACCGCACCGGAGGTGTCATCGAGGTGAAACTTCTCGCGCAACTCGCGCAGGTTTTCGCGCTCCTTGCGCTCCTCATCGCTGTAGAAGCGGGCCTTCTCGAATTCGTGCTGCGCGATGGCGTTCTCCATGCGATGCACGATGAACTTGATGCGCTTCTGGATGTCGCTAATCTCTTCCGGCACGCAGGTCTGGCGCAGCTTCACGCGCGCGCCCGCTTCGTCGATGAGATCAATCGCCTTGTCCGGCAGGAAGCGGTCTGGAATGTAGCGATTCGAGTTGTAGACGGCGCCGGAGATGGCTTCGTCCGTGTAAGTGACCGCGTGAAACTTTTCGTAGCGGTCTTTGATGCCGAACAGAATCTTGATGGTCTCATTCTCGTCCGGCGGCGGAACCTTCACGGCCTGGAAGCGGCGCTCCAGCGACCGGTCCTTTTCAATGGACTTGCGGAACTCCGCCGGCGTAGTGGCGCCGATGCACTGAATCTCGCCGCGCGAGAGCGCCGGTTTCAATATGTTGGCGGCGTCGAGCGACCCCTCCGCCGAGCCTGCGCCCACCAGAGTGTGCAGCTCGTCGATGAAGATGATGGAGTTCTGATTCTCCATCAACTCCTTCATGATGGTCTTCAGGCGTTCTTCAAACTGTCCGCGATACTTGGTGCCCGCCACGATGAGCGACAGATCGAGCGCGAGGATTTTCTTGTCGGCGAGGAACGACGGCACGTCGCCATCGGCGATGCGCTGCGCCAGGCCTTCGACGATGGCCGTCTTGCCCACGCCAGGCTCGCCGATCAGCACGGGATTGTTCTTGGTGCGGCGGCAGAGAATCTGGATCACGCGCTCCAGCTCGGGGTCGCGCCCCACCAGCGGATCAAGGGTGTTTTCCTGCGCTGCTTGCGTCAGATCACGGCTGAATTCGGTGAGCAAGGAGCTCTCCTTCGCCGGACGGGCGGACGCCGGCTTTTCAGATTGCGTGCGCAGCAACTCCTCCCGAATGGTCGAGAGGCGCAGGCCGCGCTCGCGTAAAATCTCAGCGGCAAAACATTTTTCCTCGCGCAGCAGTCCCAGCAGCAGGTGCTCGGTGCCGATGTGCTTGTGCGAGAGGCGCTCGGCCTCCTCCGCCGCAAACGCCAGCACGCGCTTGCACTCGTGCGAGAGCGGGAGATCGACGGAGGTCGAAACTTTCTCGCGGACGGCGGTGTGTCCTTCAATCTGTTTGCGGATGGATTCGATGGAGGCGTGCGAACGCAGAAAACGGTTCGTAAGCGCCTTGTCCTCGCGCAGCAGGCCGAGCAGCAGATGCTCGGTCTCAATGTAAGGGCTGCCAAACTGGCTGGCTTCGTACCGCGCGAAGAAGATCACGCGCCGCGCTTTTTCCGTGTAGCGTTCAAACATGTATCGGTCTCGAAGCTCCTGTCGCTCAAAATCAACTGCAGGGGGATCCAACTCTTGCCATAAACCCGCTACGAACCAACTCCAGAACCCTCTAAGGGAATGTAACGGCCTCCAGCCGACCGGCGGTCAGCTTCCACGCCTGATCGCAACGGCGCGCGTATGCAAGGTTGTGAGTAACCAACAACGTGGTCATCCCTTCGCTGCGGTGCAGATTCTCGATCAACTCCATCACCGCGCCGCCCGTACGCGCATCAAGATTGCCGGTGGGCTCATCGGCCAACAGCAATTTCGGCTGACGGGCCAAGGCGCGAGCCAGCGACACGCGCTGTTGCTCGCCGCCCGAGAGTTCCCCGGCGCGATGTCCGCCGCGATCCGTAAGTCCTACTTGTTCAAGAAGATGATTGGCGCGCGCGGCGGCCTCACTGTGGTCCTGACCGTTAATCAGCAGAGGCATCATCACGTTTTCTCGCGCCGTAAACTCCGGCAAAAGGCAGTGCATTTGCCACACAAAACCAATATCTCGGTTCCGAAACTGACTGCGCTCGGCTTCACTGAGCTGCGAAAGCGCTCTACCTTCGAAGTATATCTCACCGCTCGAAGCCTTGTCCAGCGCGCCTAAAATATGCAGCAGAGTACTCTTTCCGCTACCCGATTCGCCCACCACGGCCATCATCTGGCCGCTATCGAGGGAGATATTCATTTGGTCCAACACTACTAGATCGGCATTTCCCGAGCGAAACTTCTTAGTAAGTTTTTCCGTGCGTAGCAAGTTCGGCACTTGTGTGATCCTTTTAATGTTGGATGCGGCAACCGCCGATTAAGTTTCGTATGTGTTAACAGAGCCGCGACCGTAGGGAGTGGACCGACTCAAGGTCACTGGAAATCATCGAGCCGGTCCGCTTGCTGACGCGCGCGGCACTGTCGCGCGGGCACGGTCACTCGTAGCGCAGCGCCTCGGCCGGCTCGATCTGCGTCGCCGCCCGCGCGGGATAGAGTGTTGCCAGATAGCTAATGGCCACGGCCACCGCCGCCACCCATACGCCATCGATCCAGCGCGCATCAAACGGCACATAGCTGATGGCATACACGTCGGCGTCCAGCTTCAGGATGTGATAGCGCGCGCCGAGCCACGAGACCAGATATCCGCCCACCAATCCCAACGCCGTGCCCGCCGCGCCAATCATCACGCCCTGCAACTGAAAGATGCGGCGCACCTGCGCAGGCCGCGCGCCCATCGACATCAGCACAGCGATGTCGCGGTACTTCTCCATGACCATCATGATCAGCGAGATCAGAATGTTCAGCGCGGCCACCAGCACGATCAGAGAAATGATGATGACGGTAACGGTCTTCTCCAGGTTCAGCGCGCTGAACAGCGCGCGGTTCTGCTCGATCCAGTGCGTCGAGCCGTAGTCCGCTCCCGCTCCACTCTGATTGGCCTGAGTCGCTAGTTCATCGGCCATGCGCGGCGCCTGATAGAGGTCGGTCAGCCGGAACTCGATCACCGAGACCACGTCGCCGAGCCCCAACATCGACTGCGCCGCGCCCAGCGAAGTGAACGCCCACATCGAATCGAAATCGTAGAAGCCCGAATCAAACACGCCGACCACTTTGAAGTTGCGATAGCGCGGCACCATGCCAAACGGAGTGAGGTGCCCCTGCGGGCTGGTCAGCAAAATGGTGTCGCCCACATGCGCGCCGAGCGAGTCGGCCATGACTTTGCCTATCACCACCGGCGGCGGAAGATTAACCGCAGAGGACGCAGAGGCTCCTGAGGAAAAATCGGAGGCAGGAGCAGCAGAGGCATCTGGCGCGCTGCTGCGGGATTTTGCATTTTCTTTTCCCGCCCCCTGCGTTCCCTCTGCGTCCTCTGCGGTTAAATTGTTTTGCTTTGCACTGCGCAGTTGATCGAACGACCCTTCCTTCACGCTGCCCAGCAGATTGCCGACGCGCAGCTCGGCGTCCACGTCCACACCCTTGAGCACCATCTGACTGGACCGCTGCGCGTGCGAGGCCAGCAACGTCCCATAGAGCGCCGGTGCCGCCGCAGCCACACCCGGCGCCGACTGCAACTTACCAACCAACTCGCGCCAATTCTCAATGCCCTCGCCATCCTTGCGCTGCACGTTGACGTGCGCGGTGGCCCCCAGGAGCCGCTCCTGCATGTCGCGCCGCAACCCATTGTTGACGGCCAGCGCAACAATCAGCGACATCACGCCCGCCGCGATGCCCAGCACCGACAGCGCCGTGATGACCGAGATCACCGCAATCTTGCGCCGCGCCCGCAAGTACCGCACCGCAATGAATGTCTCGAATTTCAATCCGCCGGTCATAGTTCCATTGTAGGCCATGATGCCAACCAGGTAGCCACGGTGAGTGGTTTTCTCGCCGTGGGCTTCGTGTTCAATCGTCGAGGAAAGGCCCACGGCGAGAAAACCACTCACCGTGGCTACCAAAACCACTGCCCGCTCGATTTCCTATTGATTTGTGCCCGTGGCACTGGATAATCAGGGGAACTGTTCCAGGAGATTACCATTATGTCCAGTACCGCCTCGAATCCGTTCTCGCACGACGAAGCGACACACAGGGACAAACTGAACCGCTAGCGCTACGCGCGAGCTTTGGCCAATGTTGCCCGGACCTGCGAGACCCCTTTCGTCATCGGCTTATTCGGCAAATGGGGAACGGGCAAGACCATCGGTGACAATCGAGGGCCGCAAGGCTGCTGAGTCAAGCGAATTATCCTGAAAAATCTGACGGGTTGGGCAATTTGGTCGGAGTGGACAATTTGTCACCGGTCGGGGCCGGATCGCGTCCCGACGGAGCCGAAAATTGGGGTTTTTGGAGGGGGTTGGGAGGGTTGTCAGGTTGGTCAAGTTGGTGGATTCCGTGAAAGTGTGCAATTTGTGATTTACCGCATATTGGGACAATTTGGCGGCAAATCTGGCACACGGTTTTGCGGCGGGAATCGTCCTCTCAATCGGCCAACTGGGACCGTATAGCGTTTCAGGATTCCGAGTGGCCGTCCTCCTCTGGTGTATCAGAAAAGGTAACAGCAGCGTCCAATCCCCTGCCGCTGCGAGGTAACGCGACCGGAAGTCGGGCCGATGGAAGAGTCTGGAGCATTGATCCATTGAGCTCGGGGAGGTCGCCTGCAATGAACGCTGAATCATTTAGCCTGAAGGCTCGCCGCACTACGCGAGTCCCGCTGCGAATGCCGGTTCAGGTGACGATCCAGGAAGCGAATCAGGCGAAGGATGTGGATGGGTGGACCGTGCTCGTCAATATCCACGGGGCCAAGATTGAATGCAAGCAGCGGATGCAGGTCGGGGAGAGGGTCAGTATCACGGTGCAGGTCAATCGCAAGACCCAACGCGGAATCATTGTTTGGAGTGCCTCGGAGGCCAACGTCAATGGGAACTTCGAGTTTGCTGTGGAGCTCAATGACCCCGGCAACTTGTGGGGAGTAGGGTTCCCGCCTTCGGATTGGAAAGAGGTCCGGGCCGGCGCAGGTCCCGTGGCCGTTCCGTTATCGGCGACGGCAGCGAGCGCAGAGCCGAACAAAACCATCACTTCCGAGAAGCCCGTTACGCAAGCCAGCGCGCCGGAGCCGAAGAAAATCGTGATTCCCGGCTATGAAATGAAGCCGATCGTACCATTCACCGTTGCGCCCGTTAGCCTCACTGCGGCGCTTCCTGCGGTGGAGCCGCCGCCCGTTGCGGAGCCAATTGCGGAGATAGTTGCCGAGCCAAACGCGAAGCCAGTTGCTGAGATAGTTGCCGAGATGGAAACACCTGTCCCCGCAACCAGCATCCCTGAGCTTCAGGAAATGCCGATCATGGCCAGCCCCATTGAAATGGAGACCGTGGCATTGCCGTGGCTGATGGAGACCAGTCCGATCGAGATGGTAGTCGCGCCCGCGCCCGTGGACTTCCGTGACGAAATCAATGACTGGATGAAATCGAGAGGCGCCAATTCGCCCTTGACTGAGCCCGTGGAGAGCCAGATAGAAATCGTCGAGCCCATTCCAGTTGCGGCGCCAAGTGAAATTGCGGCGGTCGCACCAAGCTTTTCCGAGGTCGAGCAACAGTTAACTCCGTCGGCAATGATGATCGCACAGCCCGAACTCATCGAGACCATTCAGGAGATGGCTGCTGTGCCATGCGAGACGACCTTAGCTGAATCGGCGATAACCATTCAGCCTTCGGTGCCGTCCGTGGCAGAAACCATGCAACCGCCGATGCCGGCATCCGTGCCACTTCCGATCAGCGCGTCTGCATCTTCCCTGCCTACGGCCCTGCCGATGGCCATGCCTATCGTCCTGCCTATAGCCCTGCCGATGGCGATGCGGGAGTCCATGCCCGCGCCCGCCAACTCTGCGAACGATCGCTTCTCCGCGCTGTTGAATGAGCTGGTGGAATCAGCGTTACAGGCGCGCGTGGAAGGACTGATTGACCGAGCCGGCGCGCGCCTGGAATCGCGTATGGCAGAGGTCGAAGCTTCGGCGTTGGAACGCACCAACAAGCGCATCAGTACGGCGGCGGAAGATCATTATGAGCGGCTCGACCAGCACTCGGAGTCCATGGTGGCCGCGCGCAGAATCGAGTTCGAACAAGGGTTGACCCAGTTCGCCGAGGCCTCTGAGGCAGCATCGACGCGACGCCAGCAGGAGATGGTGTCTCTGGCTGAACAAGAGCTGCGGCGGCAGGCCATGGAGGTCTCCGACTCCTCCCGAATCCAGGCCCAGCGGCAAGCCGTGGAGGTCGCGGAAACAACGCAGCTCAGCCTGGCGACAAAGATTCAGGAAATGCTGCCGAAGGTCGAGCAGGGGATTGCCGAAAAGTGTGGTCAGCAAACGGAACAGATTATTACGCAACGCCAGACTCAGTTTGAAGCCATGCTGGCAGCGAACATCGAAGCCGCTCGAGCCTACTGGCAGGAGCAGATGACATCCATGCAGGCCTAGGGATTTCATGCGCTACAGGGAAAGCTGAATGACCACATCGCGCAATGCTCGACCCTTGCTGTCCAGAAGATGGAACTACGTATGGTGCAGGAGGCGGAGCGCGTGCAGGAATCATTCCTAAAGCACATCATTGCCGAGCTGTCCGGCAAACAAAAAATATGGATGGAGATGACTCAAAGGGACATGAACCATCTGGCGGATGTGGGTGCGCGTCAGGTGCGGCTCCAATTAAGTCAGGTCTGCTCGGCGATTAGTGCGGCGCTGATGCAAGATGATAAATTCTTCTCGAGTCCATCCGCTGGAATCGATTCGATCGCCACAGAACCGGTATCAGTTCCCGAGAAATCCGTAAGCTCAAATGTCTAACATTCATTGAATCGGCGGCGGACATTAATTCGCTTGCGGGCGTGGATTCGCCCACCGGCGCCGATTCGTTAGTATCCTATTTCCTCCCCACTCCTTTCCTCCCCACTCTGGGGTGCGCTCAGCCGCACGTGTCTGGTGCCCAAGCCCAGTCCAGCACCCACCCCAATTATCAGCTTGAAGTTTCGGTCGCGGAGCGGTACTTTCTTGGTGTAGAAATTTGTCCGCACCAAGCCCTGTATTGTGGATATTCGGCGTTGTTCGGAGAAGCCAGGATGCACTCCGAATCATATCTTGAGGAGGATATTCGATGTTGAAATTTACTATTCGCCTGCCACTTCTATTGCTTTATCTAGTGGCTATAGGCACCCAGTTGCAGGGACAGGATACTCGGAGCAATGTTCCCGTTGCATTGATTAGCTATCCCGACCTGATTGTTCATAACGGCAAGATCGTGTCGATGGACAACATCGACCCGCAGGGTCCGGTAGGCAACACCTATCAGGCGATGGCGGTGCGTCAGGACATGATTCAGGCGCTCGGGAGCAATACGGACATGCTGGCTCTGGCCGGCCCACAGACTAAAAAGATTGACCTGAAGGGACACACGGTGGTTCCCGGACTGATTGATGCTCACAATCATCTGCACAATGGCTTTGTCTCCGATTGGGCGCGCAAGAATCCCGGCGAAGTGCTCAAGCTCATGCGCGAGTTCGAGGTGTCGGGCAAGACCTACGAAGACTTGACCAAGGGCATTGAGCTGATCATCAAGGAAAACATGGCCGGAGCGCCGGAAGGCCAGTGGGCCTACATTAATTTGGGCGGCGGTGGGTCTTCAGCCGCGGGCCTGGGCGTGATGTACCTGCGCACCAATCAGATGACGCGCGAGCGCCTGGATGAACTGGCTCCCAAGCAGCCCGTGATGCTGGAGGATTCCTCGAACTACTTGATGAACACCGTGGCCCGCAATGACTTCATGGCATTGTTCGACGTCGAAACGACCGACCACAATGAAAAGGCCGCGATGTCCAACCCGCGCGTGGATCGCAATCTGGTAGCCGAAAAGTATTTCCGGACGCGCATCCCGCTGCTGGCCAACATCATTGAGGATGGCTTGAATCATTTCGCCGCGATGGGCTTCACCGGATACAGCTCGCACATTGTCGGACGTCCCATTCACGATGCGTTCAATACCTTGGCACGCGAAGGCCGCATGCCGGTTCGCTTCGGCTGGGCGCATCGCGCCTGTCAGGCGATGGTGGTGGACATTCCGGTTTGCTTCTCGCGCCTCGGCGACATTGCCGGACACGGCGACAAGTATTTTTGGAACGTCGGCGTAACCCTCGGCGCGCTCGATCTGGACGTGCCCGTGGCCTGCACTTCCATGGAGGCCATTGACCCGCGCTTCAAGGCGATGGAGCAGTGCTGGGCCGAACCCGGCGGGCCATATTATGAGGCCATTTACACGGCCGTCAAGAACCGTCTGCGTTATGTGATCAATCACAACAACGGCGACAAGGGTGTAACGCAGTTTATGGACATCCTGGACCGCGTGATGAAAGAGGACCCCAGCATGGACATCGAGTACATGCGCTCACGCCGCTTTACCTCCGACCACTGCCCGTTCTACCCGACGCAGGAGCAGATGCCGCGCATGAAGAAGTTCAACATGCAGTTCAGCTGCGGCGCGCATGAGCTATCGTCCGACCACGGCTACTCGATCGGGAAGATTTACTCGGAGAGCTACGCCAATCGCGTGGGCCCCATCGGCAGCCTGATGAAGAACAACATCATGGTCTCCAACGAAGGCGGCGGCAGCGGCATGAGCGACGTCAACCGCACCACCTTCGCCCGCTGGTTCCCCTACATCAATCGCACGCGCACCGACGGCGTGGTGCTGGCCAAGGAAGAAGCCATCAACCGCGTGCAGTTGTTGAAAATGAGCACCTCGATGGCCGCCTACTATGTGCTGAAGGAGAAGGAAATCGGCACGCTCGAAGTGGGCAAGCTGGCCGACTTCATCGTCTATAACAAGGACTACTTCACCGTGCCGGAAGCTGATATCCCCAGCGTCTATCCCATGATGGTAGTGGTCGGCGGCAAGACAGTCGTGCTGCGCGATGAGTACGCCAAGCAAATTGGTCTGACTGCCGTCGGTCCGCAGCTCAAGTTTGAATGGGCGAAGGAAGCGGCACCGGACAAATTGTTTGACCCGCTCGAGTTTCTTAATATTCAGCGCAGGGCGGACTAGCAGCTAGTTAAAAAAACCGCATGGATTGTCATTCCGAGCGTAGCGAGGAATCTGCTTTTTGCTTGCCCCTGCTGAAAAAAGCAGATTCCTCAACCCGGCAAAGTGTGCCGGGTTTTGGATTGACATCTCTAGTTTCGGAATGACATCTCTCAGAGATTATTCATTGATCGATCAGGCGAGGAGTGGGATTGTGAAGATCCTTACGATTGCGAGCGCGGCGAGAGCGTTGCTGTTGCTGGTTGTGTTGTCTTTGACCGCTCCCGGTGCAGGGGCGCAGGGTAGTGATGAAATCTGGAAGAAGATCATGGAGTCTGCCTCCGATGCCTTGAAAAACAACAAAGCCGAAGAGGCGTTGATTGCTTTTCAGTCTGCCATCAAGGAGGCCGAGAAGTTTGGTCCGGAGGACGCGCGGCTGGCCTCCACTATATTGATCGTCGGTAAGTATTACTACACGCAGAACCAATTGCTGGAGGCCACGACGCTGGTGCGTCGAGCGATCGCGATCCGCGAGAAGAATCTGGGAGACGCCAGCCCGGAGCTGGCCAGCATCGTGGACTCATTGGCGAGCATGTATATCAGTGAAGGGCAGGGTAGTGAGGCTGCTCCTCTAATGCGACAGGCGCTGGCGATTCGCGAGAAGGCTCATGGGCAGGAACACCCGGATGTGGATGCCAGCCTGAATCGTCTCGCTGCGCTCTACGATGCGCAGGGCAACTTTTCGGAGGCCGAGACGCTTCTGAAGCGTTCGCTGGCCATCCGGGAGAAGGTGCTCGGAGGCGAACATGCGCTGGTGGCCGCCGCGCTGAATAATCTGGGAATACTCAATCAACGTCAGTCGCGCATGGCCGAGGCCGAAACGTTTATGAAGCGCGCGCTGGCTATCCGCGAAAAACAGTTTGGCACACAGCATCGCGAGGTGGACAACAGTATCAGCAGTCTGGCCGCGCTGTACCGCGACCAGGGAAAGCTGGCCGAGTCGGAAAAACTTTTTGTCCGCTCAATGGCCATTCGCGACAACACTCTGGGCATGTCGAATCCCATGAACCCATTGCTGGCCGCCGGTTTGACTGACTTGGCTCAAGTGCGCATGGCCTTGGGGAAATATGCGCAGGCGCAGCCCCTGCTGGAGCGGGCGCTGTTAATTGAAGAAAACTTTTCAGGCAAGGAGGATCCTGCGATTACCGCCACCCTGCTGAATCTCTCCCGCGTTCACGTGCAGCAGAAACAATTTGGACCCGCCGAACAGTTGCTGAAGCGGGCGCTCGCCATTTTAGAAAGGTCCTCCAACGCCCAGCACATTTCTCTCACGCCGGTGCTTACCGCGCTGGCGGATCTTTACGACCAGCAAGGAACCTATCGCGGCTCGGAGCCGTTGTTGAAACGAGTGCAGGCGATTCTGGAAAAATCAGGAGACGAAAATTTGCCGCTGCTCGCGGCCACCCTGGATGCGCTGGGTCGTCATTACGCTGTCCAGCAAAAATACGCCGACGCCGAGCCGTACTATAAGCGCTCGCTGGAAATCGCCGAAAAATCCCTGGGGGCCAATCACCCGCTGCTGGCCGACGTACTGGATCACTATGCGGAGTCACTCCGCAAATCCAACCGCGCCGCGGAAGCCGCGCCGCTCGATGCCCGCGCCAAGGCCATCCGCGCCAAATAGCGAATGCAAGTTGTTGCAGCAGCACTTGAGTTTAGCGAATTCGTGGCGTATCCTCGTCCCATCGGAACTGTCGGCATCCGAGGATTCTATTCATTTGAGGTGAGAACATGATGTTGAAACAGAAACGCGCGAATTGGCGGCCTGAACTATGGCTAGGCGTGGTCATGGCTGGATTATTGGCGGGCGCGCCGAAGCAGGGATTGCAGGCACAGGCTCCGCCGGCCACCGACGCCCCGGCGGTTACCATTCCGGTGGGAGCCGACAATGAGAATCACAAGAAGGATCCCATCCGCCTGATCGGCAATATCTGGTGGGTTGGACACTCGCAGGTAGGAGCATTTCTGATCAAGAGCTCAGCGGGCTACATCATGCTCGACACGACCTCAACGGCGGAGGCGCCGTGGGTGCGCGAGAATCTGGAGAAGCTGAAGATCAACCCCCGCGACATAAAAATCATGCTGAACAGCCACACGCATGAAGAGCACATGGGTGGATTCCCCATGTTCAAGGAGCTGACCGGCGGCAGCATCACCATGTCCAAGGCCGCTGCGGATGAAGTCGCCACCGGAGGCCGTACTGACTTTCGCGAAGACGGCAGCGAGCGGTACAAACCATTCAAGACGGACAAGATCATCGAGCAGGGCGGAAAAGTAACGCTGGGCGATGTCACGCTGACGGCGCACATCACTCCCGGCCACACTAAGGGCTGCACCAACTGGACCACCACGGTGCAGGAAGACGGCAAAACTTACAACGTGCTGTTTTTTTGTGGCATGGCCACGGCGGGCATTGATCGCGCGCCGCTGCTTGATAATCCCAAGTACCCCAACATCGTCAGCGACTACCAGCAATCGTTCAAGCTCCTGCGCTCGCTTCCCTGCGATGTATGGCTCTATCCGCGCGCGACCACCATTCGCTTGCAGGAAAAAGAAGAGCGAATGAAAAAAGGTGAGAAGCCCAACCCGTTCGTTGATCCGGCCGGCTGCCAGTGGTATATCGATGAATACGAATACGAGTTCAACGACCAGCTTACGCAGCAACTCCGCGTCAGGGCCGCACAGCGATTGAAGGAATCCATGAAGAAGTAAGGGTGCGATTCATTCCGTTACATTTGCAGGAGGGGCATCTGATTTCAGATGCCCCTTTCTATCTTCGGCAGCTACGTTCCTTTGGGAGGCCAGTCAGGCGATGCTTGATTGGAGACCCGCGTGAATTCATCAGTTTCGCGCAGGGCAGGAAACGCGAAGGCCCATAACGCCACTACCAACAACGAGCCGACTCCGCCCGCCAGTACGGCCGGAACTGCGCCAAACCAATGCGCGGTGAGTCCGCTCTCGAATTCTCCCAGTTCGTTGGAGGCTCCAATAAAGATCAGTTCAATGGCAGTCACGCGTCCGCGCATCTGGTCTGGCGTGGACATCTGCACGAGCATGTTGCGGATGATGATGCTGACCATGTCACAGGCGCCCACCATGAACAGTGCTGCCATGGACAGCCACAAGTTGCGTGAGAGTCCGAACAGAATAGTGAAGACTCCGAACAGCGCGACGAAAATGAAGAGGGTAACGCCCACGCGTTTTTTGACGGGACGAAATGCCAGGATCACCGCCATGGTGGCCGCTCCCACCGCCGGCGAGCTGCGCAACAGCCCCAGTCCCCACGGGCCGGTATGCAGAATTTCGCTGGCATAGACGGGCAGCAGCGCCACGGCTCCACCGAACAGCACCGCGAATAGATCGAGCGAGATGGAGCCGAGCACAACCTTCTGCCGGCGAACGTAGCGAAGGCCCGCCCAGATCGAGTCCGCGACATGCTCCAGTGCTGGACGTGTCTGAACCTTCATCAGCAATATTGCTGAAATGATCGCCGCTACCACCGCGCTCGTATAAACCGAAGTGGGGCCGCCGAGAAAGCTGTATGCCAGTCCCCCCAGCGAAGGCCCGATCAGCACCGCCGCTTGGTAAAACGTGGCGTTCCAGGCAATGGCGTTTCCGAAGTGATGATCGGGCACGAGCATTTGCAGGATGGATCGGCTGGCCGGGCCGCTGAAGGCCCGCACCACGCCCACCAGGACCATGATGGCGTAGATGTGTGATACGTCCGGCGTAGCGGAGCGCGTCGCAAAGAATAGCAAAGTGGAACTCAGCGCAAATCCAGCGTGGCAGATGATCAGCAGATTGCGGCGGTTATAGCGGTCGGCGGTGTGCCCCGTAATCAGAAATAGCAACAGCCCCGGCAGGAATTGCGCAAGCCCAACGTAGCCCAGCGCCAGAGGCTGGCGGGTGATCTCATAGACCTGCCAGCCCACCGCCACCGATTGCATTTCCAATCCAATGATGGCCACCAGCCGTGCTGCCTGAAAATAGACAAAGGCGGGATGCTGAAAAGCCACACGCCCGGCTTTTTGCGTGTCCATGCTGGCGCTGCGTGAAGGATCGGGCGAGAGCGTACTCCTCGGAGAGTTCATGACGGATTAGTGTGCCATAAATCGGAGACGGCCCGCGCTCGGCCACTGGGTCGGATTGCTTTACGCTACTCCGGAGACACGCACTTCCGAATAAGTTGCGGTACCCGTTCCCGTATCCGGGATACTCGGGGTATCATGGACGTACCTTGATACCCCATCCAGCGAGGTCTCGGGATTTCGTACAAAATCGAAAGTGTGTCATATCCTGTTTGAATACAATTTCCGAGGAGTGGCTCCAACCCGATGGCTATAGCCCTAATAGAAAATATTTGTGGATTGAACCATTCCCCAATGAAGTCAAAAGGACGCGCAAGAAAGTTTATTGTTTTGCTGGTCCTTCTGATCGCCAGCGCGAGTCCGGGCAGAAGCCAGCAGAGTCCTCCCGCCGATACGCGGACGACACTGTCGTCGTCCGCCACGCGCATCGACAAGCCCATCAATCTTGACGGCACACTGGATGAGGGAGCTTGGCAGAGCGCCACGGCTGCGAGCGGGTTTGTGCAGTCCGAGCCGCGGGAAGGCGAAGCAGCCACCGAGCGGACGGAAGTGAAAATTCTATTCGACGCCAATAACCTCTATGTCGGCGTGATCTGCTTTGACTCGCAGCCCGATGGCGTGATGGTCCACTCGTTGAAAGAAGACTTCGATCCTAACGATGCAGATTATTTTCAGGTGATCCTGGATACCTATCAAGATCAACGCAGCGGATTCCTGTTCGCAACCAACCCCATGGGCGCCAAGCGCGACTCGCAAGTAACCGATGAAGGCCGCGCTACCAATACAGACTGGGACACGGTTTGGGACGTGCGCGTGCGGCGGACCTCCGAAGGCTGGTCGGCGGAGTTTGTGATTCCCTTCAAGAGTCTTCCCTTCAATGAGGCGCGGTCGGAGCAGACCTGGGGTATTAATTTCGCGCGAAACATTCGACGCAAGAATGAGCTGGATGTCTGGTCTCCGATGCCGCGCCGCTTCGGCATCACACGACTATCGCTTGCCGGTGAGCTGCGCGGCCTGGAAGGAATTCAGCGCGGACGCAATCTGCGGCTGAAGCCCTTCATCGTGGCCGAGGTGAACCGCCTGGCGCAAAGCGATCACAGTGTTTGGAAGACGAAGCCGGGGCTGGACATTAAGTTTAGCGTGACACCCAGTCTGACGCTGGACCTGACCGGCAACACCGATTTTTCACAGGTGGAGGTGGATGAGCAACAGGTGAATCTCACGCGCTTTTCACAGTTCTTCCCGGAGAAGCGTGAGTTCTTTCTGGAAAACGACGGCCTGTTTCAGTTGGGTGATGTGCCCGGCGAACGCGGCCCGGAGCGTGGCCGCGAGACGCAGCTTTATTTCAGCCGACGCATCGGCCTCTCCGACGCCGGTGACCCTCTTCCCATTTTGGGCGGCAGTCGGCTTTCCGGACAAGCGGGCGGCTACCGCATCGGTCTGCTCAACATGCAGACGAAAAAGTTTGGTGGCCGGCCCGGTAATAATTACGCGGTCGCTCGTTTGCGCCGCGATATTTTTTCAAACTCCGATATCGGCGTAATCTTCACCAACCGTCAGGCAACCGAGGGCAAGGACTACAACCGTGTCTGGGGCACCGACGCCAATTTCAAATTTTGGCAGAACCTGGACCTCAACGGCTACATCGCGCAGTCCGCCACGGACGGGTTGACAGGAGAAAACTGGACCCGGAAGGCGCGGGCGGATTGGCGGGATGAGAACATTCGGATGAATGTCGCCTATAGCGACGTCGAACAGAATTTCAACCCGGAGATCGGCTATACGCAGCGACCCGGTATCCGCTACTTCAGCTCCCGCAATGAGGCCTTCGTCCGAACATTCTGGAAAAGTTGGCTGCGTCAATTGCGCCCGCACGTCTATTACACTCGTCAGACGGACCAGCAAAACCGCCCGGTCTCGAAGGAAGGCCACTACGCACTGTTCGAGTTTCAGCTCCAAAATGGCTCGGGATTCGAGATCTTCTACAATACATTCTACGAGCGGCTGGACGTGCCTTTTGCCATTCGCCGCGACATTCCCAAGCAGCCCAACATCTCCATTCCGGCGGGTCTCTATCAATACGACCAATGGGTGTTCGAACTCAACAGCGATCCCAGCCGCATGTTTTCGTCCAGCGTGACATTCAAGACTGGAGATTTCTATTCCGGCACCACCAATCAACTCACCGTCAGTGGCGACTTCCGCCCGTCCTATCACCTGCTCGTGCAGAACCGTTACAGCTATAGCGGCGTCGATTTGAAGGAAGGGTCATTCTCGACTCACCTGTTCCGATCCCGCATGGATTACTATCTCAGCACCCGCGCATTGTTCAACGCCTTCGTCCAATACAACACCGACCGCAAGCAGGTAACCTCGAACATCCGCTTCAACTTTATCCACCGCCCGTTGAGCGATCTGTTTCTGGTCTTCAACGAGGCGCGCGAAGTTACCGGCGCGCGCCGCAGCGACCGGGCCCTCACGCTGAAGTACACGCAACTATTCTCGTTCTAGGGCTTTCCATCCTGTCTCCTGGCTCCTGTCGCCTGCTTCCTCCAGGGTTTGTCGCGCATTGACAAGCGACAATGCCGTAAGCTATCGTTGCCCTTTATGAGCATGAATCGGCACAATCACGCGAATGAGGACGCCAATCGAAACGCGTCGCTGCGGTGCCGTTCCTGCTAATGAAATGCTCGAAAGATTAGCAGTCAAGCGGCCCGCCGGAATGCACGGCGGGTTTTTTGTTGTGAACCAGAAGCGGCTCCCCCTCCTAAGCGGTGTCATCCCGAGGAGCGTCGCGACGAGGGACCTGCTTTTTGTTTTTTATTTATGACCAGACGTGAGCCAATCCGTGCCGTCAAAGGGATGCGCGACATCCTGCCGCCGGAGTCCGCGCTGTGGGCGCGCATCGAAGATCAGGCCCGCGCTGTCTTCCTCGCCTACAACTATCAGGAAATCCGCACGCCCATTGTTGAACCGACCAGCCTTTTTGTTCGCAGCGTCGGCGAAGAGACCGACATTGTCGGCAAGGAGATGTACACCTGGACCGACCGCGACGAGTCATCGCTCACGTTGCGTCCCGAAGCCACCGCTTCGGTGATGCGCGCCTACATTGAGCACCGGCTGGATCAGCGCATCGGCGTGAAAAAATATTTCTACATGGGCCCGATGTTCCGTCGTGAGCGTCCGCAGAAGGGCCGTTACCGCCAGTTTTTCCAGATTGGCGCGGAAGCCATTGGCTCGGAGAGCCCCGTGGTCGATGCTGAGGTCATCGAGATGCTGGTCGATTATTTGGGTCGGCTTGGCGTGAGCGGATACGACCTGCTGGTGAATTCAGTGGGCTGTAAGCAGTGCCGCCCGGCGTATCACACTGCGTTACGCGATGCGCTGGCGCTGGTGAGTGGTACGATGTGCGTAGATTGCCAGCGGCGTGCCGAGACCAACCCGATGCGCGTACTCGACTGCAAAATCCCCGCCGATCAGCCGATCATCGAGAAGTTGCCCACACTCGCTGGTTCGCTGTGTGAAGGTTGCAAGAATCATTTTGCTCAGGTGCAGTTGCTGCTGAACAGCCGGGGTATCGCCTACACGGTTACGGCCCGGCTGGTGCGCGGGCTCGACTACTACACGCGCACGACGTTTGAGTTTGTGCATGGCTCGCTCGGTGCGCAGAACACGCTGCTTGGCGGCGGACGCTATGATGGGCTTTCGGAAGACCTCGGCGGACCGCCCGCGCCCGGCATCGGGTTTTCGATTGGCGAAGACCGGCTGGTGCTCACCTTGCAGGATGTCGCGCCAAAGTCCGAAAAGGATCAGCCCGATGCGCTGGGCGCGCGGCTTCCTTTGTATATCGCATGGATGGGCGAGGTAGCCTACCGCCGCGCTGCGGAGATCGCACGCGAAATTCGCAATCACGGAGTTGCAGTGGAGATTGCTGCCGACTCGATGAAGTTGAAGCGCTCGCTTGAAATCGCCTCGAAGATCGGCGCGCAACGAGTATTGATTATCGGCGATCAGGAACTCGCTGAAGGCCGGTATCAATTGAAGAATATGGCCACCGGCGAGCAGCGCAGTGTAACCGCGGAAGAGTTGCTGGTGATTTACGATCAGCCGCTCTCGGACCCGGAAGTCTGCGCGCCCGAGGCCGACAAAGGGACTACTCCGTAGGAACGGAACGCTCAAAGGTAGAGACTATGACACTCGATCATTTGCCGCCGGAATTGCGGCGCACCGCCAAGTGCGGAGAATTCAGACAGACACACGCGGGCACCAATGTCGTGGCGATGGGTTGGGTCGCGCGGCGGCGAGATCTCGGCAGCCTGATCTTCATCGATCTTCGCGACCGAGCCGGCGTGGTGCAGGTGGTGTTCAATCAGGAGACCAACGCCGCGCTGCACGAGCGCGCCGAGGATCTGCGCTCCGAGTATGTAATCGCGGTGGAAGGCAAGATCATTCAACGCGCCGTCGGAACGGTGAACGCGGGCATCCCCACTGGCGAAGTCGAGCTGATCGCCGAACGCATATACATCTTGAATGACGCGCGCACACCCCCGTTCCCTATTGAGGACGGCGTGCCCACGGCTGAGGAAGCGCGTCTGCGCTACCGCTATGTTGATCTGCGCCGCCCACGCATGCAGGCCAATCTCGAGCTGAGGCATCGCGCCAATTTTGCCGTGCGTTCCACGCTGAACGATCACGGGTTCCTGGAGATTGAGACGCCCTTCATGACGCGCTCGACGCCGGAGGGTGCGCGCGACTATCTGGTGCCCAGCCGGGTGCAGCCTGGAACTTTCTACGCGCTGCCGCAGTCTCCGCAGATATTCAAACAGTTGCTGATGGTGGGTGGCTGCGATCGCTATTTCCAAATCGTGCGCTGCTTCCGCGATGAAGACCTGCGCGCCGACCGCCAGCCGGAGTTCACGCAGATCGACTTGGAGATGACTTACGCGCAGCCGGAGCTGATCTACAACGTGGTCGAGGAGATGCTGGTCAATCTGTGGAAGGCCGGCGGGTTTACGATTCCGCGGCCCTTCCCGCGCATCAGCTACGACGAAGCGATGGCGCAGTACGGCAGCGACAAGCCCGAGATGCGCCTGCCGCGCATGTTCGACGCCAAGCCGCACTTCACTGCCGAGGATATTCAGAAACTGGCTATCGAACCCTCGCTGCCGTTCGTGGCGTTTAGAGTGCCCGCTTGTAGCGGGCTATCACGCAAGGAGCGCGATGAGCTGAAGCCGGTAGCCACCGAGCGCGGCGCTAAAGTTTTCGACGATGCCAGGGCACTTGAGAAGCACTATCCACAAGCGGTTGCTGGATTGAAGAAGGAACTCGAGTGGACCGAGAATGACCTGCTGATTTTGGTAGGCGCGCCGCTGGGCAATGGAGAGGCCGCGCCAATCGCCGGGCCGAATCCGGTGAATGCGGTATACACCGCGGCGGGCGCGCTTCGTTTGCACGCCGGACAGAAATACGCCGCGAAGCACGGCCTGTTGCGTCCCGATGATTTCCGCTTCCTGTGGGTGCTGAATTTTCCAATGTATGAATGGGACGCGGAGGAGAAGCGTTTCAACGCTGCGCATCACCCGTTCACCTCGCCTACCGACGACACTTGGGAGATGCTGGAGTCCAACCCCGGCGCGGTGAAGGCCAAGGCCTATGACATCGTTTTGAACGGCACGGAGCTGGGGAGCGGCTCGATTCGTATTCACCGCAAGGATATCCAAAGCCGCATCTTCACATCGCTCGGCATGAGCGAAGAGCAGGCGAAGCAAAGGTTCGGATTTTTCCTCGACGCGCTGGAGTACGGCACGCCTCCGCACGGCGGCATCGCGCTGGGTCTCGACCGCATCATCATGATCCTGGCGGGCGAAAACTCCATACGCGAAGTCATCGCGTTTCCCAAAACCGCGCGCGCCATGGACCTGATGTGCGAAGCGCCAACGACGGTATCGTCCACCCAGCTGCGCGAGCTGGGCATCGCGCTGAAAAAGGATCTGAGCTAGATCAGAGCCCCGACCGCGAGGGAGGGGGTACGCTCAGCTGTAATAGATAACTGTTGAATGTGCCCCCTCCCTCGCGGTCGGGGCTCTGATGAGATGATTTCATGGGCCGCATCCGCATCCTTCCTGATAATGTCGCCAACAAAATTGCTGCTGGCGAGGTCGTCGAGCGACCGGCGTCGGTGGTGAAAGAGCTGCTCGAAAACTCGCTTGACGCTGGAGCCACGCGCGTGCGCATCGATGTGGAGGCGGGCGGCAAGCGGCGCATTCAGGTAGTGGACGACGGCTGCGGTATGGGTCGCGACGACGCCATGCTGGCCTTCGAGCGCCATGCCACCAGCAAGCTGCGCTCCGCCGAAGATATACTTTCTATTTCCACTCTTGGCTTTCGTGGCGAGGCGTTGCCGACCATCGGCGCGGTCTCGCGACTGTTGCTGGAAACGCACAGCCCCGAGGAGCGTGAAGGTACTCGCGTTGAAATTAACGGTGGCAAGCTAATTGCTGTTGACGCCGCCGGGTTGCCCTCGGGCACCTCCATCACCGTCAACGATCTGTTCTACAACATGCCGGCGCGGCGAAAATTTCTGCGCGCGGAATCGACGGAGCTTTCGCACATCTCTTCGCTGGTTACGCACTACGCGCTTGCGTATCCGGATAAGTCGTTTCAGTTGCGCACGGCCACGGGTGATCTGGTGAATGTTTCGCCTGCCGCGTCGCTGCGCGACCGTGTCTTTCAGTTGCTGGGACAGGAAACGCTCGACGAGATCATCGAGTTCGGTCCGCTCGTGAAGAATCTGGAGTTGCCCGCCCACGCGACACCGCCGGGTGAAGCGCCCGAGCGGCCGGAGATTCGCTTCCGAGGATTCCTCTCGCGTCCGCAGATCCAAAAGCTCAATCGCAATTCCATTTATCTGTTTGTCAATCAACGCATGGTGCGCGATCGTGTGCTGCTGCACGCCATTCAGGAGGCCTACCGCAACCTGATGCCCGGGCACTGCTTCCCCGTGGCACTGCTGTTTCTGGAGATGCCGCACACGGAGGTGGATGTGAATGTGCATCCGTCCAAGGTGGAGGTGCGCTTCCGGCATCAGACGCTGGTGCATGACCTGGTGCGCGACACGCTGCGCGAAGCGTTGATTGCCGCGCGCCCCCTGCCCGCTTTTCCGGAGCCTGCGGCAAGAACCACGAGTGCGATGCAATCTGGCGGTAATGATGTGAATCAAGCGGGTGCCCCTGCTGTCTCGCTCGGAGCGCCGCTTGAATTGGATAACCCAGAGTTGCCACCCTCTACGGAGCGGCTCCAATTCAATGTGGCATCCGCGCCGGGCAGAGAAGCGATCTCCACTGCAACGATGCGAGAACTAACGGATGCTTTGTATGCGCCGGGACTAACGGCCAGCGTGTTGGTTCCTCCAACTATTTCATCGACAGCGCAGACGGAGAGTGCGGGGCCACAGCTCGACCTCAATGAACTGCTTCCGCTGGGGCAGGTGCGCGACAGCTTTATCGTGGCCTCCAGCGCATCGGGGCTGTGGTTGATTGATCAGCACGCTGCGCACGAGCGAGTACTCTACGAGAGGTTTGCCTTTGACCGCGACCAGGGTGCGGTTGAATCGCAGCGCATGTTGATGCCATACATTTTGCGGCTGACGCCAGCACAGATGAGTCTATGGAGCACGATCTTAAGCGAGCTGGAGCGGTCAGGTTTTGAAGCCGAGCCATTTGGCCAGAATACGATTGCGGTTAAGGCGGTGCCAGCCAGCGTACGCAGTGATGATATCGAGAAACTTTTGCGCGAGTTGATCGAGACGTTCGAGCGCGAGTCGCGCGGCTACACGGATGAGGCCGCGCGGCAGCGCATTGCCGCGTCGGTGGCCTGCCACTCGGCGATCAAGATCAACACGCCGCTCGAGCCGCGCAAGATGGCGTGGCTGATCGCCGCGCTGGCCGCGACGCGCTTCCCCATGAGCTGCGCGCACGGTCGCCCCACGGTGCTGCGTTATGGAATGAAGGAAATTCTGAAGGCCTTTCATCGCATCTGACCCGGAGCCCACGCGAACCATGAAGCCGCTAATCATCGCCATTGACGGACCCTCTGGTGTGGGCAAGAGTACGCTGGGCCGCGCCTTGGCCGCGCGTCTCGGTTGCTCATTTGTGGAGAGCGGGGCGATGTACCGCGCGGTGGGATTGAAGTCAATCGAGAGCGGCGTGGCCAGCAATGATGCGGTCGCTGTTGCAAACCTGGCCGAGCAGATTGCGATTCGTTTCGTGGAAACTGCCGCCGGAATGCGCGTCCATCTGGATGGCTGTGATGTCACGGAACGGATTCGCGCAGCGGATGTTACCGACGCGGCGTCCATCGTCTCCACCATTCCGCGCGTGCGCGAACTCATGGTCGTTCATCAACGCGCGTTGGGTGATTCCACCCACAGCGTAGTAATGGAGGGGCGCGACATCGGCACGGTGGTGTTTCCGAGCGCCCACCTGAAGATTTATCTGGATGCCGCCCCGGACGTCCGCAGCACGCGGCGTTTCAACGACGGGGAATCGGTGGGACAGATCACCAAGAGCGAAGTGCAAGAGCAGATCGAGGAACGCGACCGCCGTGACCGGACCCGGCAGGCCTCCCCGCTGATTCCATCTGATGATGCGGTCCACGTAGATTCTTCGCAACTCACGGCGGCGGAGGTGCTGGAGCGCGTCTGGTCCATGGTGGAGGCTGTGGCGGCACGGAAAAACTGAGTTGCGATTGTCCCCAACAAGCTTCATATCTTGCTAAAATACTGCGGTGCGTGAGTAAGTTTACCTACGGACATTTGATTCACAAAGGCTGCAATTACAGGTGACAAATAAACTCAAGTCGGTCGCCGCGGTCGTGAAGACCATCCCCGACGGCGCGCACATTGCGCTCGGTGGATTCGCCATCGCGCGCAACGTCATCACCGTCGCGCATGAGCTGATCCGGCAGAATCGCCGAGAACTGACTTTATCGCAATGCGTGATGGGCCTGGACACGGACCTGCTGGTCGGAGCCGGATGCGTGAAGCGGTTGATGGTGGGCGGCGGATCGCTCGATCGCTTCGGTCTGGTGCAATGCGTGAATCGCGCGCGCGAGACGGGCGAGGTGGAGTCGCTGGATTACACCAGCCTTTCAATATGCTTTTCCTATCTCGCCGGCGCGCTTGGCATCTCCTTCATCCCCATTAAATCAATGATCGCCTCCGAGGTGCTGGAGCGGCTGGAACGTGGTGGTGGCGCGGATTACATCCGTCGGATGGACTGCCCGTTTACCGGCGAACCTTATGTGTTGTTGAAGGCGATTCAGCCGGACGTGTCGCTGGTGCATGTGCAGGTGGCCGATGAGCAGGGCAATTGCCAGATACACGGGCCGCGTTGGGAGAACGAAGAGCAAGCCAAGGCTGCTCATCGCATCATCCTCATTGCCGAAGAAATCGCGCCAACGAGTTTATTTCAGCAGCATCCCGCACGCACGATCATCCCAGCGCACCGCGTCGAGGCCGTGATTCATCAGCCGTTCGGGGCGCATCCGACCTCGGTATACGGTTGTTACGACTACGACTCAGAACATTTGAAGCTATATGTGGAGCGCGCGCGCACACGCGAGGGCGTGAAACAATATATTGACGAATTCATTTACGGCACGCGGGATCACGCCGAGTATTTGGAGAAGGTCGGCGGCGCGGCGATGCAGGAAAAGCTGAAGGCCGATCCCGTGCTGGGATATTAGTTACCCCAGTTAAAATAGGCAGGCGACAGGAGCGAGATGAACGCGGTACGCACGAACGAGATCATGGCGGTGGCGGGCGCACGCGAGCTGCGCGATGGCGAGACCGTTGTCGTCGGGCTTGGCCTACCACAGGTGGCCTGCATGTTGGCGCGGCGCACTCACGCGCCGGGGCTGACTTCGCTGTTGGAGATCGGCGTGGTGAACACCAATCCCATCGACACGCCGGTGGGATTGGCCGACTCGCGTATATTTCACGGAGCCACCTGCTGGAGCGGGTTCCTCGACATTTTGGGAATGAACTTGCATCGAGGTGTGGTGGACGTGGGGTTCCTCGGATCGCTTGAGATCGACCGACATGGTAACATCAACACCACGTTGTTGAAGGACGAAACAACCCCTGGCCAGTCCAAGGTCAAATATTTTAACGGGAGCGCGGGAGGCAACGATGTCGCCTCATTGGCCAAGCGTGTGATCGTGATCATGCGGCATGAGAAACGCAAGTTGCCCGCCGTGGTTTCGCACATCACCTCACCGGGCTACGTCGGCGGAAAAAGCCGCGCCGAGCTGAACCTGCGCGGCGGGGGACCTCACCGCATCATCACTGACATGGCCGTGCTTGGATTTCATGCCGAGACGCGCGAGGCGATGATCGTCTCCGTGCATCCCGGCATACGAGTGGAGCAGGTGCGCGAGAACACCGGGTTTCCATTGCTCGTCCTGGAGAATGTTCCTGAAACACCGTTGCCCACCCCGGAAGACCTGCGCATACTGCGCGAAGAGATTGACCCCAAACGAGTCTATTTGGGTTAGAGTCACAGACTGCGCCTGATCACACGTGGTCCAGTAACAATTCACGCAAGGAGAGTTACGCCGTGGTATTCGACATTGAACTAAACTCCGTGGCCCATTACCCCGCGGATGAATTAATGGAACTGGCTCCTCGTGTCGAGGACGCAGGCTTCGACTGTTTTTGGAAGGGCGAGTCGAACTCCACTGATCCCATCGTTGCGCTCACCGGCATTGCCGCGCGCACCAAGACGCTGAAGGTGGGCACGGCAATTTATCACATCTACGGTCGCAGCCCAATCACCATGGGCATTCAAGTGGCCACGCTGCAAGACCTGTCGCACGGCCGGTTGATACTCGGTCTCGGTGTGGCGAACAAGACCATCGCCGAGTGGCATGGCGGCGTGTTCGACCGCCCGCTGCGCCGCATCCGCGAATACACGGAGATTGTTCGCAAAGCCGCTGCCGGTGAGCGCGTGGAATACACTGGCGAAATCTACAGCACCGGCAAGCGCTTTCAACTCTCCTGGAAGCCGCGCTATCCGCAGATTCCCATCTACCTTGCGGGACTGGGGCCGAAGATGACGCATCTGGTCGGAGAGATCAGCGAAGGCGTGGTCATCAATATGGGCATCCCCGCGAAGGTGCGCGAGATCGCCGGGCGCGTGCAGCAGGGCGCTATTGACGCGGGCCGCGATCCCAAAAAGGTGGAGATCATGGCTAAGGTGCGCGTCTGCGTGCATCCTGACCGCGCGGTGGCACGGCAGAAGCTGCGCCAGGTGCTGACGTTTTACAACATCGCCGACCACTACAGCAAGATGCTGCGCGAGTGCGGCTTCGAGAAGGAAGTGGACGCCATCGCCGCCGCGTTCAAGGCCAACGGATTCAAGGCCGCGCAGGCCGCGCTGACCGATGAGTATATGGACAAGCTGCCGGTGATTCCCGCGACGTCTGTCGAGGAAGTGCGCGACCGGCTCGCGCCGTTCGTTGAGTCCGGAGTTACGCGCTTGTCCGTGCCGTACGTTCCAGCGCAGGAGCCAAACGCAGAGGACGCTGCCCGCTTTATTGAAGGCTGGAGAAGGACCGCAAAATAATTTCTTGGATAATAAATCAGTCAATCAATCCTGTGGAGGAAAGTCATTATGTGCGATTTTGCCGCCGATTCAGAGGCCGCTCGTCAGTTGCTGGTGGGCCGAGTGCTCACTGTGGAGCGCGTGCGCGAGTTGAACGCCAAAGATTATTTTTACCAGATGCTCAAGGACAATCCGGAGATCACCAAGATTCATCCCGGCATCGAGAATGAGTTGCTGCGCGGCGCGATTGATTGCCACATCCACGGCTATCCGGATTTTGTGCATCGCTCACAGGACATGTTTCAGATCGCGGTGGACGCCTCGCGCGCCGGCATGCGCGCGCTGGCGTTTAAGGATCACTGGAACGTCAGCGCCAGCTCGGCCTATCTGGTGCAGCGCCACATCGACTCGCTTATCGAGCGCGGCGAGTTGACGCATCCCGTGGAGGTCTATGGCGGCACGGGCACCTGCTTCGGCGCGAACCCGGACGCAGTGCGCGTTGCGTTGCAATATCCCAACTGCAAGATGATCTGGTTTCCGACATTCACTTCGTTCGGCTTCTGGCGCGGCACAGGAAAACGCCCCGACGGCAAGTTGCAGCGCACCGACGTGCGCCTGGTGGGCGACAACGGCGAAGTGTTGCCCGAGGTGCAGGAGATCATGGAGATGGCCGTGGCTAAGAAGGTCGGCATGGGATTCGGCCACACAGACTTCAAGGAACTGCTGCCGCTGGCGAAGCTCGCCAAAAAGCTCGGTGTGCGCGCCACGCTCGATCACCCGCTGCTGGAGTTAAACAAGCTATTGCTCGATGAGATGAAGGAACTGGCCGACCTCGGCGTATACGTCGGGACGTACTGCCAGCCGATGATCCCCAGCCTCTACCAGCCCGTTGCCGATCCGATGGAAACGGTGAAGACCATCAAAGCCATCGGAGCCGACCGCTGCATCATCGGCAGCGACTTCGGCCAGGTGCTGCACATGGACTCGATCGACGGCATGCGCGTCTTCATCCGCGCGCTGCTCGGCTTCGGCATCAGCGAAAAAGAAGTGAAGGTGATGCTGCAAGACAATCCCGCAAAACTGATGTGGCTGGATTCACCATCCACCGACTTTGCCAAGATTTACAAGGAGGCTCCGCCGGTAGTGGCACATTAGTTCATGATTTGGAACAGGGAGACATGCACATGGCTGGCAAAATGCTGAAAATCTTTGTCTGCGGTTAGAATCTGCCATTTGCGATTCAGAGCCACAGCACAGATAAGTAAGTCCACCGGGGAACCGGTTATGCCTGCCATACGACAGTCATTGAACATGCGGGCAGCTTGCTCGTAGTCCTCTCGAGTCATTTCAGCGTCATCGAAAAGCCTCAGTTCCTCACGCAACCCCAGAAACTCGCTCTGTTCGCGTATGCCCGAGAGCATCTCCTGACGGATCGCTCCGATAATTTCCACCCTGCCTTCCAGGATCAACTCTGTAAGCACTTCCTTAAAGCGCATCTGCTCCGGGTTCAGTCGCTTTTTGGTTGCTCGCAGGGCAACAGACCATACAGACGTGTCAACGAGAACTTTCACAAGCGCTTTCTCCGGCGCTCAACTTTATAGTCGTAGTCGGGATCCCAATGCAGCGTGCCGAATAATGAGATGATCCGACGCTGCTTGATCCGCTTGATATACTCCTGCAGCGCGACAGTGACCGCATCCTTCTTGGTCTTGTGTTTTCCGATTCGCCGTGCCTCTTCAATCAGCTTGTCCTCTATTGCAAGATTAGTCGCCATCCGAAGCACCTCCTACAATTAAGTCTACACAACAGAGTGTGTAGCTTCAAGTGTGATGGATAGCTTAGGCATGGAGCGATTCGGCGAGCGCTAGGGTGCGGCGGGCACGCTCGATGATGGGCAGGTCGAGCAACTGGCCGCCGAAGGCAACCGCGCCGTCGCCGCGTGCCTGGGCCTCATCGAAGGCTTGAATGACTTTGCGGCAGTAATCCAGTTCGGCGGCGGTGGGCGTGAACGCGGCGTTGACCGCGTCAATCTGCGAGGGATGAATCAGTGACATGCCGGTGAAGCCGATTCGGCGTGCCTGCTGCGCGAATCTCACACAGCCGTCCACGTCGTTCAAGTCGGGCCAGACGCCGTCGATAGCTTGCACATTGGCGGCGGCGGCTCCGCAGACAAACGCCGAGCGCGCGTAGAGCAGGTCGCGCGCTTCGCCTTCGCGCTGCAGGGGAAGGCCCAGCTCACGGCCAAAATCCTCGGCACCGAAAATCAGTCCGATGACGCGCGGCGAGGCCGCGGCAATCTCCTGCGCGCGGAGCAAGCCGCGCGGGCTTTCAATCGCCACCAAAAGGCGTGTGCTATTGCGCGCTATGCCCTTCTCCGGCTCCATGCGATCCAGATATTCTTCCACCGTCTCAATCTCTTCCGGCGAGTTCACTTTCGGCAGCACCAACCCTTCCAACCCGGGACGAATCACTGCTGCCATGTCGTCAAACATGCGCGCGTGGCCCACGGCGTTGATGCGCACGTAGAGCGCGGGCGTGAGTGCGTCTGACGCCGCGACCTTGTCGAGTGCCAGCGCGATCTGCTCGCGCGCCGCTTGCTTTTCGGCGGGCGCGACGCCATCTTCAATGTCGAGCATGACCGCGTCGAGCTTCGTCAGCCCGAATGATTTCTCAATCATCTTTTGTCGATGGCCGGGTACGAACATCCAAGAGCGCAGCAGTCGTGCAGTTTGGTTGGACATTAGATAATTCTCGCCTTCAAAGATAGTGGCCGCTCCATTACTGTCGCGGCTCGGATAAAATTTAATACGAGCGCGGCATTCCCAGCACGTTCTGGCCGAGGAACGCCAGCACCATGTTGTTGTTGACTGGGGCCACGGTGAACAGGCGCGTCTCGCGGAATTTGCGTTCGACGTCATAGTCGCGGGCAAAGCCATAGCCGCCGTAGGTGTTCAGGCAAACGTTGGCGGCTTCCCACGCGGCGTCGGCGGCGAGCATTTTTGCCATGTTGGCTTCCGCGCCGCACTTCTCGCCGCGCTCAAATTTCGCGGCGGCGTGGAAGCGCATCAGGTCGGCGGCCTCCACATGCGCGTATGCCTGCGCGATGGGGAACTGCACGCCCTGATTCGCGCCGATGGGGCGGCCAAAGACGACTCGCTCAGTGGCGTACTTCGAGGCACGATCCACAAACCAGCGGCCATCGCCGATGGCCTCGGCGGCAATCAGAATGCGCTCGGCGTTCCAGCCGTCGATGATGTAGCGGAAGCCCATGCCCTCCTCGCCGACCAGATTTTCGGCTGGAATCTCCACGTCCTCGAAGAAGACCGTGTTGGTGTGATGATTGATCATGATGTCGAGCGGCTGCACGTCGAGCTTGCCCTTCACGTTGCGCATATCCACGATGAAGACGGAGAGGCCGCGTGTCTTGTCCTTCAGCTCGTCGTATGGCGTGGTGCGCGCCAGCAGTAGCATCAGGTCGGATTGCTTGACGCGCGAGATGAAAATTTTCTGCCCGTTGACGATGTACTTATCGCCCTGGCGGATTGCTTTCGTCTCGATGCGCGTGGTCTCCGAACCGGCGTTCGGCTCGGTAACGGCAAACGCCTGCATGCGAATCTCGCCGCTGGCGATCCCCGGCAGGTACTGTTTCTTCTGACGGTCGTTGCCGTGGCGCAGCAGCGTGCCCATGATGTACATCTGCGCGTGGCAGGCGCCGGAGTTGCAGCCTGAGCGGTTCATCTCTTCAAGAATAATGCTGGCGTCAGTGAGACCCAGGCCCGCGCCGCCGTACTCTTCCGGGATCAGCGCGGCGAGGTAGCCGGATTTGGTGAGCGCGTCGATGAACTCCTTTGGGTAGCGCTCGGCCTTGTCTACTTCGCGCCAATAGGCGTCGGGATAATCACGGCATAGCTCGCGCACGGCGCCACGGATGGCCAATTGGTCTTCGGTAAGAGTTGTGGGCATTGGGTCAGCTCGCTATCAATGAAGTTAAGTTCTCGAGGCCATGAGCTCGCAGCTTGTTCCAGGCGCTGAGGACGTAGTATATAAGATGACTTGCTTCATTCCAAAAAGTCCAGCAGGTCAGGGTTTTATCAGGAGGATTCATCATGGCGGTAAAGCCGGGTTGGGAAGGAAGATTTTTTGAGGACTTCGTGGTGGGCGATATTTATCGGTGCCGCCTGGGTCGGACCGTAACGGAGAACGACAACATCTGGTTCACGCTGCTGACCAACAACACCAATCAGATTCACTTCAATAATGACTACGGCAAGCGCACCGAGTTCGGCAAATGCCTCATCAACAGCGCGCTGACCCTGGCGATTGTTGCAGGCATGGGCGTGGCCGACGTCAGTGAGAACGGCTTCGCTCTGGGCTGGGATGAGATCAAACTGCCCGGCCCGCTCTTTGCCGGCGATACGATTTATTCCGAGTCTGAGGTGTTGGAGATACGCGAGTCAAAATCGAAGCCGCAATGGGGCATCATCAAGGTGCGAACGCGCGGCATCCAGCAGGAGGGTAAGGTGGTCATCGACTACGTGCGCTCGGTGATGGTCTATAAGCGCGCGCACGCGCCGCTGCAAAACCTGTTTCCCGAAGTGAAGAAGTAAGAATGGCGAACACTCCCTTAAAGTCAATCACCGCGCCGCGCCGCGCTCTCGATGGTGTGCGTGTGCTGGCGCTGGAGGCTTCCGTCTCGGCGCCGCATTGCAGCCGACTGTTGGCCGATCTGGGCGCCGAGGTCATCAAGATCGAGAAGCCCAGCGAAGGCGATATCCTGCGCGGCTGGGACTCGGCCGTGCGTGGGCTGGCGTCGGGCTATGTTTGGCTGAACTACAACAAGCGCAGCTTCGCCATTGATGTGAAGAAGCCTGCCGGGCGCGCCGCCGTCGAGAAGCTGGCCGCGCAGGTGGATGTGTTCCTTGAGAACTTCGCGCCCGGTGTGGCGGAGCGGCTGGGCTTTGGCGCGGCGAAGTTGCGCGCGATGAATCCTCGACTTATCTACTGCTCAGTTTCGGGCTACGGGCAGGATGGACCGTATCGCGATGTGAAAGCCTACGACCTGCTGATACAGGGCGAGGCTGGTGTCATCGCCAGCACCGGAACACCCGAACATCCTGCGAAGGTGAGCGTTCCCATCGCCGACTTGGCCGTCTCGATGTACGCGACATCGGGCATTCTCGCCGCGCTCTACGAGCGTGAGCGAACCGGGCGCGGGCAGGTGCTGGACGTCTCGATGTTTGAGTCGTTGCTTTCCTGGCTGGGCTATTTCCCGCACCACTTCTGGCATCGCGGCGAGGAACCGGAGCGTGTCGGCATGCGCCACCACTTCGTTACGCCTTACGGGCCGTATTTGGCGAGCGATGGCGTATATGTAAATCTTGCGGTAGCCACTGCGCTTGACTGGACGGTTTTTTGCCAGCAGGTCATTGAACGTCCCGATCTGCTCGATGACGCGAAGTTCGCCACATCCGAGTTGCGCCGCGCCAACCGCGTGGTGCTGGAGAAATTGATTGAAAAGATATTTCTGACACGGCCAGCGGCGGAGTGGCTACAGCGGCTGGAGACCGCGCGGCTGCCGCACGGCATCGTCAGAGGCATCGCGCAAGTGCTGTCGCATCCGCAAACACTTGCACGCCATATGATCCAGCAGGTCGCCTCGCCAGTCGGCGAAGTGCCGGTGATCGCCAGCGCGCTACGCATGTCGGACAGCCCGCCGCGCCTCGATCCCGTGCCGGACCTCGGAGCGGACACTGAAGCCATCCTCAATGAACTAGGTTTCTCAAGCGAAGAGATTGCCGCAATGAAGGCCGATCAAACCATTTCCTGATTGTGCGACAGAGCCGCGACCGGGCGGGAGCGGTTTCTCAGTGGAGCCGCCAGGCGGCATCGCATGACCGCTCTCTCCCGGTCGCGGCTCTGTTTAGAGATTAATCCGCCCCGCTTGCTGACATCTGCACGGCCACCAGTGCGGACTCGCGGTCGCGCATGGCGACGCGGTGCAGCGTGAAGTAGCAGATGGCACCGAGGACATTCATCATCAACAAGAACAGGAAACCGCCCCAGTACGCTCCACCAAGCGCACCGATCAGCTTGCCGAAGGCCCACGGGCCGATTGCGGACACGAGACTGCCCACGCACATATAGATTCCTGTTCCTCGAGCGATGGCCTCGGGACGGACCAGTGTATGCAGCAGCGCACCATTCAGTGCGGCGATGCTGCAGGGCACGGCGGTCAGCGCGGCCAGCAGCACGGCGCTCAAGGCGGCAGGCCCCCAGTGCGCCGCGGGCAGAACTACGATCACAAAGACCAGGCAGGTGGCCATCGCGGTCAGGGCGCGCTTCATGGTGCGGTCGGCGATAATGCCCACCAGCACCGTCAGCGGTACGGCGAGCAGGTAGCCGATGGTGAGCCACGTGCTCATCTCCCCGCGCGTAAGTCCGCGCTGCGAGAGGACGAAGCTGGGCGTCCACTGAATCATCGTAAAGATGGTGGTCACGGAGATGATGGTGCACAGCGTGATGATCCAGAATGAGCCGCTGCGCAGCAAGTCGCCAAAGGTCATCTTGACCACCGCGCGTTCCTGCTTGCGATCCGCCTCAATGTCGGCCAGCTCGCGCGAGTCGAGGCCCTTCTGATCCTGCGGCGTGCTGGAGATGAAGAAAAAATTGATGAGAGGGATGAGCGAGATGCCCGCCAGCGCGAGGATCATGCCGCGCCAATTGCTGCTGACGATTAGCGCGCTGATGAGAGGCACGCCCAGCGCGGTGCCGAGGCTCGGTCCGGTGAGCCAAAACGTCTGTGCGCGGGAATGCTCGCGCGAGGGGAACCAGCGGTTGGTGAGCGAGTTGCTCACCGGCCACATGTTTCCTTCGGCCACGCCCAGCAGAAAACGGGCCACGTACAGTTCCTGCAAGCTGGTGGCCCGCGACATCAGAACCATTACCGCGGCCCAACCCAGCGTTCCGGCAATCAGGCAGGCGCGCGCGCCGAAACGATCCACCAGCAGGCCCCAGAAAAAAATGGAGACGCCATAGCCGACGAAGAAAAGCGACATCAGCCCACCGAGTTCGCCGAAGCGGCCATCCATCTGTAGTTCGTCGAGGAATCCTTTGTCGGCGATGACCAGAGAGATGTTGATCTTGTCGAACTGGCCGATGGTCCACCACAGCAACATGCTGGTGGCCACCAGCAACCAGCGCTTGGTGCCCAGCATTTGGCCAATCGATACCTTACTGCCCGACCCCGCAGCCATTGGTCCCGCCATCGCTTAATTCTCCTCAGGTTCCATGAGACGTTCAATAAGAATCTCTGACGCCGCCAACAGTATATATGAACAGCGAATCCTGAAGGGTTAGTTGATGGCCACGGTTACACCGGGCTGGCTGGCAAAACCGCCGATCTGTAGTTCAACGGGTACCGAACTGCCTATGGTAATATTCGCGGGCACGACTACATTAATTTGCAAGAGGCCGGCAAATCCGGGCGCGGCTCCAGCGAAGCGAACCGTGGCCGGAGCGCCGCCAATGCGCACGGCGACGGGAAGCACTGGGGCGGGGAAGGGGGACTGCGCCAGCACTCCCTCCACACTTGCGGGCTGTGTCTGCCCCTCGCCGGTGGCGTAGAGGACAATCTCCGAGCCGCGCGCCGCCGGACGCGCCGCGGAGTTTACGGACAAGTCGGAGTTTAGAATCGCGCCGGGACCGCGTCCCTCGGTGAGCGTAAACAAACCGGGCGCGGCGGCTGCCACTTTGGCGGTGAAGGGATTGGAAAGCGCATTCTGATATTCGGTCTGGACCATTACGCGCACGCGGCCAGAGATGCCGTAGGGTACTTGTGCATTCACCTGATCCGACTGCGTGTAGTAGAGCGGCGCGGCGAATTCATCGAACCAGATGCGCGACTCGGCGACCACTCTGCTGATGCGCCCTTGTCCGTCCAGTTGCGCGCCCAGCCCTTGCGCGGGGCCCAGCCCAGAGCCAAACAGGGTAAGGATCTCGCCCGGAGCGATGTCGCCGAGGAGGAAACTCGCCGCGTTCACCGGTCCCACCGCGTTCATGCGCGGCTCGCGTCCATCGCTGATGATTTGGCGGACTGTGCCGCTGTAATCGTTGAGATAAAGCTCACCCTGGTCGTCCTCGCCGAATGAGCTGATGTTCAGGCCGCTGCGAAGCAGCTCTTCGTTACGCCAAGCGCCGGTCGAGAGTTCGCTCAGCGCCCAGATGCGACCCGTCACGAAATCAGCAAAGACATACTTGCCGAAAAGGGAAGGCACGGAAGCGCCACGGTAAACATAGCCGCCGGTGACGGATGCGCCGTCGCTGCGACCGTATTCATGAATTGGTAGCGCCAAGCCGTCGCGATTGCAGTTCGTGGAGGGGCTGTAGCAGCGTCTGCCCTCCATCCGATTCCAACCGTAGTTGCCGCCTTTGACGATGATGTCGATCTCCTCCAGCGCGTCCTGCCCCACATCGCCTGCGAACAACCGTCCGCCCGCACGGTCGCCTCCTGCGCGGTCAAAGGAGAATCGCCAGGGATTGCGCAAGCCGTAGGCAAAAATTTCATCGCGGCCCGGCGACGCGGCGAAGGGATTATCCGGCGGAATGCCGTAGGGTGTCGCGGAGTCGATGTCGATGCGCAGAGTCTTGCCGAGCAGCGATGAGAGATTTTGTCCGTTGCCCTGCGGGTCGCCGCCAGCGCCTCCGTCGCCGCTGGCGATGTAGAGAAATCCGTCGGGACCAAACGCCACCATGCCTCCGTTGTGATTTTCAAAGGGCTGCGAGTAGGTAAGCAGGATGCGTTCTGAATCAGTCGCGGCCATGTTGGCGTTACCGGCGGAAACGGCGTATTCGGCGATGACCGTTTCAAGGCCGGCCGCGCCGGTGCGTGTGTAATTGACGAAAAACCGGCCGTTTTCACCGTAGCGGGGATGGAAGGCCAGGCCGAGTAAACCCATCTCGCCGCCGAATCGCACGCGGCTGCGGATGTCGAGGAACGGCGTCGCCACAAGCGTGCTGCCGACGAGAATGCGAATGCGTCCGGCCTGCTCGACGATGAACAAGCGCCCGCTGCTATCACCCGCTCCGGTTGCGTAGATGGGCGCGCTCAGGCCCGTGGCGACAGTCCGCAACTGAATCGCTGCCTGTGTGCTGATGCCTGCGATAAGAATGGTGACGCACAGCGGAATCAGCAGCAGCCGTCTTGGCCGCGCAGCGAAACGGTCAAAGAAGTATTTCATCCTCATGCTGCACCTCATCCAGACGCACGGAGACTTTACCACATAGTATGCCACGCTCGCGGCGTGGCCAGAATCACCGGGCCTTGTTAAGATAGGCGCTGCCACAACTAAGGCACCAAATTCGGGGCACCAAATTCCGGCTATGAAATACGGGGCATGAAGATTGGGCACGCAGAATATCGTGGGGGTCATCCAGTGAGCGACATATCTTCAAATGAGCAGGCCGGCGCGGCACCCGTAAAGGCGACCGGGGCGCGCTCCTCATCGCACCCACGATTGTTCCTGATCGATACGATGGGTTATATCTTCCGCGCCTATCATGCGTTGCCGCGGCTGACTAATCGCGAGGGGCATCCCACGCAGGCCGTTTACGGTATGTACACCATGCTGCGCAAGCTGCTCGAAGATTATCAGCCGGAGTACATCACCGCCGTCTATGACCTGGAAGGCCCCACCTTTCGCCACGAGGAGTTCACCGACTACAAGGCCAATCGCGAGGAGATGCCAGCGGATCTGGCCGAGCAGTTGCCGCACATCCGCCGCTTGCTTGCGGCGCTGCGTATTCCGATTCTGGCGGAGAAGGGTTACGAGGCCGATGACGTCATCGGCGCGCTGGCGCGGCAGGCGGCGCAGCTCGGCACAGAAGTGCTCATCATCACCAGCGACAAGGACATGCTGCAACTGGTGGGTGGCACGGTGCGCGTGATCAATCCGATGAAGGACAACCGCGTTTACGAGTCCGCGCAGGTGTTTGAGCAGATGGGCGTTTTGCCCGCGCAGGTGCCTGATCTGCTGGCGTTGCTGGGCGATGCGGTCGACAATATCCCCGGTGCGCCGGGCATCGGCGACAAGGGAGCGCGCGAGCTGATTCAGAAATATGGAAGCGTGGAAGGTTGCCTGGAGCACGCCTCCGAGGTGACTAAAAAAACGTACCGTGAATCTCTGGAAAATAACCGCGAGCAGATACTCTTAAGCAAGCGGTTGGCGACGATCGACTGCTCCGCGCCGGTCCCGCTCCATCTCGACCATCTGGTGCGTGCCGAACAGGATCCCAGCCTGCTGCGCGAGCTGTTCCGCGACATGAACTTTACAACGTTCCTGAAGGAACTTCCCTCCACGGAGCACGAGGCGCCGAAGGACTACGCCACGCTGTCGACCGCGGCGAGCGTCCGCGAATTTTTGGCAGCGCTGCCGCAAGGCGCGCCCGTCTCGCTGGCGGTGATTGATGCCGCGCAGGGCGGACTGCCCGATGACGACTCGGGAGATGCCGCCCCGCTGCTGGATCTACACGCGAATCCGCTCGGGCTGGTTATTGAAACCGCTGATACCTCTCCACGAATTGGACTCGCAACCGACGCGGATCGCGCGCGCGCAATTGCGCCGGAGGCCTTCGCCGCCATCCGCAATTGGTTATCTGATGCGGACGCGCGCAAGGCAGTGCATGATTCCAAGACGGCGCGGCTGGTGCTGGCGCGATCCGGCGTGGAGCTGCGTGGTGTTGAGCATGACACGTTTCTCTATTCCGCTTTGCTCGACGCATCCGACAGTCGGCATGATCTGGCCACCATCGCCGACCGGCGGCTGGGCGTGAGACCTGATAAAGACGCGCCGGAGGCCGCTGCCGAGGCTGCTGACCTGACCGCTCAGCTTGTCGCGCTGCTGATCCCGGAGATTCGTGAGTGGAAGCTGGAGAAAGTCTATTCCGAAGTGGAGCTGCCGGTCGCAGCCATCCTTGCGAGGATGGAATCGGCGGGAATATTGATCGACGCGGAGCAGCTCAAGCGATTGTCGAAGCGCTTTGAAGGTGAGATCGAAACACTGCGCAAGGAAATCTTCCGGCTCACTGGCGCGGAGTTCAATATCAATTCGCCGAAGCAGCTTGGCGAAGTGCTCTTTGAAAAAATGGGCCTGCCCGCGCCGCGCAAACGCGGCAAGAGCAAGTCGGTCTCGACGGCGGTGGATGTGCTCGAAGAACTGGCGCAGACGCATGATGCGCCGCGGCGGGTGCTGGAGTATCGGCAACTATCGAAGCTCAAGTCTACTTATGTGGACGTGTTGCCTGCGTTGCGCAATCCGGTTACCGGACGTTTGCACACCAGCTTCAATCAAGCGGGCGCGGCCACTGGCCGGCTGTCGTCGCACAACCCCAATTTGCAGAACATTCCCATCCGCACCGAGCTGGGCAGGGAGATCCGCGCGGCATTTATCGCCGAGCCGGGCCATGTCCTGCTGGCGGCGGACTATTCGCAGATTGAGCTGCGGTTGCTGGCGCACTTCAGTGAAGACCCGCTGCTGCTGGAGGCATTCCAACGTGGTGATGACATTCACTCGCTGACGGCGTCCGCCGTGTTCGGCGTGTCCGCTTCGGACCAGACCGACGAGCATCGCCGCCGCGCCAAGGCCATCAACTACGGCGTCGTGTATGGCATCAGCGCGTTTGGGCTGGCGCAGCAGACGGGAGTATCGCAAGGGGAAGCGCAGCAGTACATCGATGAATACTTCCGTCGTTACGAAGGCGTGAGCCGCTTCCGCGATGCGACGCTGGAAGAAGTTCGCAAGTCGGGCGTCGTACGCACGTTGAGCGGAAGGATGCGGCGCATTCCAGACATCAACGCCAAGGACTCCACCGCGCGACACTTCGCCGAACGCACGGCGGTGAATACGCCGCTGCAGGGCAGTGCCTCCGACCTGATCAAGCTGGCCATGATTGGCGTGGACCATGAGTTGCACGAGCGCGGCTCCGGTGCGCGGATGCTGCTGCAAGTCCACGACGAGTTGGTGCTGGAGGTTCCTGAGAAAGACGTGCAGGCAACCGCTGCGCTGCTACGCGAGTGCATGGAGAAGGCTTACGCGCTCCGCGTGCCACTGCTCACCAGCGTCTTCGCCGGCCGTAACTGGCGCGACATGGACGATGTATGACCTCGTTGATGTAAGTCTCGATTCGGGCGATTAATGCTTGGTGGTTTTCACTTTGCCGCGCAGCGGAAGCTGCAGGCTCTTGGCGGGAATCTTCGCGTTCAGCTTCACGCCGCGGTAGCGCGCGATCAGGTAGTCTTTGCTGGGCTCGTAGAACTTCTGCTGAATGGGTTGCCAGGTCTGAGGAGAGAGCCACAGCTCAATGCGCGTGAGCTTGTTTGCGACGCCCTGCGACTTGGGCGTGAGGTCCAGACGAATCGCCTCTTCCTTGTCGGCTGGCTTACCCGCTGGGCCGTCCACGGCCTCGCGGCCCTTGAAACTCACTTGATAGGATTTCTGCAACTCCGAGCCTGACGTCCCGAAGCCAAGCAGCAGAAACTGCTCCAGCATGTTTTGATTCTTGCCGAGCGAGAACTCTTGCACCTCCGCTATCTTCGGCTGATAGAGCTGGACCTTGCCGTCGGAGAACAGCACGAACTTCTCAGCCGGGTGGGTGAAGTTCAGCATCACGCGCAGCTTGCCCTTGGACTTCTCGAAGAATATCTTGCCACGCTCGGTGGAGAAATCGTTCACGATCACAGTTACCTTGGTGTACTCGATGTCGCCGGTAACGGAGGCGAACTGCGCGGAGGCCTGATCCATGCCCGCCAGTGTTGAGGCCAGGTCGTCACTCTGCGCATGTCCGACTGAACCCCACGAAAGCGCTATGAACAGGGCTGTTGAGAGCATCCCGCACGCCGCGCGAAGAGCGGATGCCGGGAACCCCATTCCACTTGTGTCGCTACTCATGCACGGAAACCGCATAGCTTGTAACCTGCCCGAAGGCGTCTTTATTGGGGACGATGCGCATGATGCGGATCGGCTTGCCGGTATGCTTGGCGAGCACGCGGCGCGCCACTTGCTCCACTTTCGATGAGGCCTCGGCCTCGATCACCGCGGCGCTCAGTTGATAGGTGATCTCGCCCTGCGCGCTCGGGACCATCACCACCTCGCCGCTCGCCGCCTCGACGGGCTGGTCGTTGAACCACGCGCGCGGAGAGAGGAAGATGAAGGCTAGGATCAGCGCCACCATGACGTCGTACTGCCAGGTCGCGCGCTCGTAGGTCCAGAAGACTACTCGGTAAATGGCCAGCCCTAACTTGCGAAACATACTCATGAGTGTACGCCAATAAGATGCACTTTTGTAGCTCACCGATGCCTGCCGCCGCCCCGCCCCCTCCCTGCTAACGCCCTGACAGATTATCCAAAGAATCCAACTTTCCCAAAGTGCACACGTTCACGGTTCTGACCACTCTGACCAAATTCGCGGTCGCCCATTGACGGCGCTGTCCGCCCGCCGCTCTCCGCAGAAAATTTCTTCCGCGACTTGCGTCTGATTCGCCAACGTTGCGGAATCGTCGGCAGGTTCGGAATTTCCCAAAGAAATTAGTGGATAAGTTCCTGAATAATTGCGTTGAGACTCCGCCGCTGCCGCAACCCGGCCCGTCAGTTCCACAACTCCGACCAAGACCGCCCGCGCCGCGAGCACCGCGATTTTTGAGTTGTGTTTCCGGTTGGCGCTCCAGGTAGGGACAGGTCTCCAGACCTGTCCTCCGGAGAGCAGGCAGGAATGCCTGCCCCACTTATAGCCCCATCGTCCATCCAAGCGAACTGAGACACTCGCCCTTCGCGTGGAGGTCGTATCCGGCAGCGCCCGCCGGGTGCCACTCGGTGTATGCTGATGGCGAGTGCGACGAGCGCGGAGTCTGGGAATACTTCTCCGGGAAGGCCGAGCAAAATGGCATGGGCCTTGCGGAACTGTTGAGCGAAGTCCTCCAGCGCGAGTTCGAGATCAATTGGGCGCGAAAGTAATTCAGGTTCCGGCCACATCCTACAATTGGCCGTGAACGTCCCGTCCGTCCCCCCGATTTTCACTCCAAAGGCTGTCCCCCTCCCTTACTTTTTCGAAATTGCTTCGGCCATCGCAAAGAGACGGTCCGCCTCATCAAACTGACCCAGTAAAAGATATAACAATCCAATTGCTATTTGGCCTTCACCTTCCGACGCACCGCCATCGAGTTCCACGTTGTGAATAGTTTCCAGCGCCAGCTTGCTCTTCCCTTCTGCCACATATGCAAATGCAAGCGAGACATTGTTTTCGAGGTCTCTAGGAGCGCTGAGGAGAGCAGCTTGGACGGATTTTAAATCCGGGATGTTGTCACGAACCAAGGGATTGGATCTGCCAAACAACGCACCTACGCTCCGCGCATAGACCGTACCAGAGATTCCCTCTCTACGGATGAATGCAACGAACTTCCTCATCGACGCAGCACTGTTTGCATAGTCCTCGCCGGAAGCCCACTTACAAAGCCCATCACCGAGCAATCCTATCGAAGCTTCTGGGTCCAGCATTAAACTGGTGCTGAGTTGCTTGCATCCTTCGTCCGGATTCTCGCTGAGTAAAGACAACCCGAGGATGGAGCGGGCCGCCGCGTTATTCGGGCTCAATTTTACTGCTTCGGCTAAATGCAGACTTGCTTCCTTCGGTCTGCCAACCGCAAGGTAGAAGCCCCCCCCACGTCTTCTAGGACTTGTGTGTCTCGCGGCGCCAGCTGGAGAGCTGTCTCGATATAAACACCGCCGAGTTCCGCATTGCCGGTCAAAGCTTCCGCGAATGCTAGAGCAGTGTAGGATTCACTCGATGGTGGCTGACCGGTGGCAGCCTTTCTGTATTCGCTAATTGCATTGTCAAACTCGCCGCGCTTTTGGAGCACACCGGCGATCCTCATGTGGGCTAGAGCGGAAATTGGCGAGATTTCAGATGCCTTTCGATACAATGCGATGGCTTCATCCAATTTCCCCTGGCTTTCGAGTAAGTACCCCAAGCTCAGCCGTTCATACACAGCAGTAGTAGGATTTAGCTCGATGCTGGTTTTAAGGTCCGTCATGGCGAGATTCCGTTTACCAGCCACTCTACGCGAACCCCCTCGAATTTCATACAGCCAAGCGTTTCTGGGGTCTAGCACGATTGCACGCCTGAATACATCTTCTGCGGCATCGTATTGTCCGAGTTTTGTAAGGTAGATACCTCTATAGCCCAATGCCGTGATATTCGTTGGGTCTAGCCGCAGCACTTGGTCGATTGCTCGGCCAGCCTCAATTACACTGCTACGTTCTACCTCGTCGTTGGCAAGCGAGAGAGTCCCCAATTCGGCACCTCTCTTTCCCTCCAGCTTATCCCAGGCATCGTGAAGTAAATCCGACACTGTAATAAGTACCTGTTTTTTTTCCCGTTGCCGCGCCGCGCGTAAGTCCCACAACGAGATGGCACCAAGAGTTATTCCAACTATGAGCCCGCTAACAGCGGCCCAGTTCGCTACCTCCTTTCGACGCATTAATGTCAATAGCCAAGTCCCAGTCTTAGGAACGCGCGCGGGCGTTAGGTTATTTATGAGGCTGCGACTAGCCTTCCCTTCCACGTGAGGGACGACTTCGTCTATGTCGGCAATGAGGCGTTTTCCCGGGGAGGTGCGTCGCACCTTCTTACGTGACCCCGTCTGTCGTTTTCTATTCACTGGCCGTCCTTGTCACTTTTCTCACATTAGAAAACCGGGGACGGGACGTAACCCCTGAGACCGTCCCTACCGGCGGGTGCTGGGTTTGGGCCTGCATGTAAGAGCGCAAAATGGCGTTGATGCGCGTCTGGTAGCCCTTGCCGTTCTTTTTTAGCCATTTCACCACATCATGGTCCAGGCGGATGGTCAGGCGGTCTTTCGGCTCCGGCATCACCAGCTTGGCGGTCTTCCAGAACGATTTGTCCAGTTTGGGAATATCGGAATAGTCTATGTCTCCATCGCGCATATTGCGCAGGCGTTTGAAGTCACTCTGACCTTTTGCCAGTGGCTTCGAGGTGGTCTTGATAATCCTGTCTTTCATCGCGATTCGCTCTCCTTGCCGAAATAATTCGTCGCCGTTCACCGCGCATCACATAGACGACCACGATTTCAATGCCGCCATGAGACCGACAGCGAGTATGCGGTCTTCACCGCGACGGCTGTCAACTTTCTCGAATACCGGCCCCCCGGAAAATCCGCCTGACATCCCGAAAATCAATCTGATGCTTTGCGAGGTTTGCCTTCCTTTTGTTTTCGTCCCACTCGAAAAGCATCCACGTCCCTTGACAGCATGTTCTCAGCAGGTATGTACAATTTGTACATCTAATTGCGCAGATTGTCAAGGCTAGCCGAAAAAACAAAGGGGGCGGGAAGTGCGGGGAATGGGGAGTAGGTAAAAGGGAGTGGGGTTCGATCCGAGCCGCGACAGTTATGGAGTGGCCACCATCTTCGTAAACACCACCGCGCTTGACGTAAACAAACGCTTAAGAACTGAGATTTTCGGACATCCTCGCATCAGGGTGTCCATCTAATCGGTGGGCGCTCCATAACTGTCGCGGCTCGGATCGAACCGCCTACTCCCTATTGCCCACTCCGTTTCCCCCGTTCGCGCTTGCTTTTCTCCGCTATCACCCATAGAATATACAATTCGGAGTTGTCCGCTCCCGTTGGCTGACTGGTCTGTGCAGACCGGCCCGCGATGTTGGACTAGCGCGGGCGGGGCAGGCGCCGTTGGCGATTCCTCTTCTGACTGATACTTGGAAGATACGAGGCAGATTCGGCAGGGATTTTGCGGCCTGTGGCGGGCCTGTCGGAATTGCTATCTGCGCGGGTTTTCGCGGGCCGCGCGGCGGCGATAGCGCTGGACTGTGGGAAAGCAGGTCCCTCGCTGCGCTCGGGATGACGACCGTATAAGGTGGGATGACCACCGTAAAAAGTGGGATGACGACGGTGTAAGGCAGGTTGACGGCGTTCTGTTAAATATGGACCGAGAGCGCATCAAGATATTCTTCGGCAACTCCAACCCGGCGCTGGCGCGGGAGATTTGTCATGTGCTGCAACTGCCCGAGGGGCAGTGCAAGATTTCGCGCTTCTCCGACGGCGAGGTGCGCGTCCAGATTGACGAGAACGTGCGCGGCATGGATGTCTTCGTGGTGCAGCCCACCTGCCAGCCGGTGAATCGCAGCTTGATGGAGCTGCTGTTGATGATTGATGCGCTGAAGCGCGCGTCGGCGCGGCGCATCACGGCGGTGGTGCCCTATTACGGTTACTCGCGGCAGGATCGCAAGGACCGTCCGCGCGTGCCCATCTCGGCGAAGCTGGTGGCCGATTTGCTGGAGGCCGCCGGCGCGCATCGCGTGCTGACCATGGACTTGCACGCGCCGCAGATTCAGGGCTATTTTAATTTGCCGGTGGATAATCTGCTGGCAGTGCCGGTGCTGGTCGAGTATTTTCGCAAGCTGAACCTGCCCGACCTGACCGTGGTTTCGCCCGACGCGGGTGGCGTGGAGCGGGCGCGGTTTTTGGCCAAGAACATGCGCGCAGCGCTGGCCATTGTCGATAAGCGGCGCCCGGACGCCAACGTCAGCGAAGTGATGAACGTGATCGGCGATGTGGAAGGCCGCACCGCGCTGGTGGTGGACGACATGATCGACACGGCCGGAACGCTGGTGAAGACTTCCCAGGCGATTCTGGACCACGGGGCCAAGGCGGTCTATGCGTGCTGCACGCATGCGGTGCTGAGCGGACCGGCGGTGGAGCGCATTGTGGGATCGCAATTGACGCAGGTGGTGGTTACCAACACCATCCCGCTGAGCGAAGAGGCCGAGGCCTGCGGACGGATTGTGATGTTGAGCGTGGGGCCGTTGCTGGCGCGCGCGGTGCAGTCGATTCACGAGGAGACCTCGGTGAGCGACCTGTTCCTGCAAGTGAATAATGGAAGTTAGCGGTGCCCAGTAAACGCCGCGAGAATTTTGAGACAGAACGAGAAGGTGGTTCATGGAACGCGTAACGATTGAAGCAGAGATCAGAACTACAGGCACCTATGACGATGTGCGCAAAGTGCGCAAGGCGGGCAAAGTTGCCGGAGTCCTTTATGGCGGCAAGGGCGGCAGCGTAGCGGTACAAGTGGTGTCGCGCTCGCTGGTGCCGGTGCTGGGAGTTCAGCGCAAGCACAACCGATTATTCCAATTGACCGTGAAGGGCGGCGAAAGCACGCTGGCCATGGTGGTGGAGGAGCAGTGGCATCCGCTGAAGTCCACGCTGACCCACATTGATTTCAAGCGCGTGAGCATGGATCAGAAAATCCACGTTCCGCTCTCCGTGTTGCACACCGGGCTGCCGGAAGGCGTGAAGTTGCAGGGCGGCGTGTTTGAAGTGGTCATGCACGAGGTCAACATCGAGTGCCTGCCCGCCGATCTGCCCGATGAGCTGACAGTGGACGTTACCTCGCTCGGCCTGAATCAGGCTCTGCGCATCGCCGATATTCAGAAACTGGTGGGCGATAAAGTAAAGCTGCTGCACGACGCGCACGCCGTGGTCTTCCACATTGTTTCGCCGCGCGCTGAAGAGGTTGCCGCGGTGGTGGCTCCCGTGGAGGGCGCTGTCGAGCCGGAAGTCCTCAAGAAGGGCAAGGGTGAGGCGGAGGGTGCGGAAGGTGGCGACGCCAAGGCTAAGGGCGGAGACGCCAAGGCTGGAGACGCCAAGAAGGATACGAAGAAGAAATAGTGCCGTAAGGCTCTGGGTGCTGCTGAATATTGTTCCCCGATTTTTATTGAGGCGCCCCGTGCTGGCGAAATTCAGGAGTTCTGAAGTCCGGTGCGGCGTTAGGGGAAACTGGCCGTGAAACTTGTGGTTGGGCTGGGCAATCCCGGTGCGGAGTACCGGCACTCGCCGCATAACATGGGCTTCGCGGTAGTCGAGCAGATGGCCCGTCGGCTGGGCGTCGAGTTGAGTCGCCACCGTGCTCACGCGATGTGTGGCTCGGCGTCGATCGGCGAAATAAAAGTTTGGCTGATCGAGCCGCATACTTTCATGAACCTGAGCGGCAAGTCCGTACGTCAGTGGTTTGAGATTGAAGAGTGCGGGCCGGGGGATTTGATCGTCATTCACGACGAGTTGGACCTGCCTTGGGGCCGTTTGCAGATTCGGCTGCAGGGCGGCTCGGCGGGACACAATGGAATCGAGTCGATTATCGACTCCATCGGCACGAAAGAGTTTGTCAGGTTGCGAGTGGGAGTGGGCAGCGACTATCGGCTTGGCGACCCTGTAGAGTACCTGCTGAAACCGGTATCGCTGGCGCGGCGCAAGGAAGTGGAAGTGATCGCCGACCGGGCTGCCGAGGCCGTGGAAGAGATGATTCGCGAGGGCGTGGCCACGGCCATGAATCGCGTGAACCGCCGAACCGAGGCAGAGGAAGCATAGGAAGCAAACGAGGCAGAGGATTCCATCGCTAGCTGCCGAGCGGGAAATTTGATCGAGCAACGAGAGTTGAGAAGGAACCTGAACATGAGAACTTATGAAGTGATCTTCATCATCCGCCCGGATATGGTCGAGGAGGATGCGGACAAGCTGGTCGCGCTGATGGAAGCCGTGGTGACGAATGGCGGGGGCAAGGTGCGCAAGACGGATCGCATGGGCCGCCGTCGTCTGGCTTACATGGTGGGCCGGTTCCGCGAAGGCATCTATGTGCTGCTGGACATCGAGTGCGACGCCGCGACCATTATGGAACTGGAGCGCCGGTTGAAAGTGACCGAGCCGGTGATCAAGTATCAGTCGGTGCGCACGGATGAAGAGATGAAGCGCGCGGCCAAGCTGGCCGCAATTCGCGCCAAGCGTCCGCCCTCGCGCCGTTCGCGCGCCGCCGCGCCGCATGCTGCTCCGGCTGCTGCTGCGCCATCCGCGCCACAGGCCCCGCCGCCTCCAGCCGCTCCGCCTGCGCCCGCTGCTCCGGTCGCCGGCGCGTAAGTTGGGCATGAAGTAAGGATGCAGAAGAAGTTTTGAGGCAGATGAAAGCGCCTCGACCAGAGATTTGAAATTTAACTGATTGGTATTGCCAATAGGAACTGGAGTTAGCTATGGGATCGCAACCAACATCACCACGACCGTCAGGACCCGGCGGGGGTTACGGTGGACCACGCCCCGGTGGCAGCGGACCTCGTCCAGGCGGGGGGAGCGGCGGACCGCGCCCCGGCGGCCGGCCCGGTGGTGGCCGCGGATTCTCGCGCCGCCGCAAAGTCTGCAAGTTCTGCGTCGAGCGCATCGACTATATTGATTACAAGGACGCGCGCATGCTCGGACAGTTTGTCCCCGAGCGCGGCAAGATTCTGCCCATGCGCACCTCGGGCGTCTGCGCGCCGCACCAGCGCCGCCTGATGCGCGCAATCAAGCAGGCCCGCAACATCGCGCTGCTGCCGTTCACCACTGAGGCCTAAAGGCAGGGAGTGGGGAACCGCGATTCCGAATGCCGAATTCCGGATGGAGCATTCTCCCTTCGTTCGCTTCAGTAGTGTGAGGGCGCGGATTCTGCGCATGGATAATGAAAAAGTTCGAGTGGCGATGCCGGAAAAACTGCAAGGCTCGCATTGGAAAACAAACTAAGGGAGTAAGCGGTTTAACCAACCCCTATTCCCTAACACCTAATCCCTGGTTTTGAGGTTTGCTATGGCGAAGATTATGGAATTGATTTTGCGCGAGGAAGTGGCCCATCTCGGCGGGCGCGGCGACATCGTTAGCGTGAAGGCCGGCTACGGCCGCAATTTTCTGCTGCCGCGCAAGATGGCGGTGCCGCTTACCGAAGGCAACAAGAAAGTAGTGGCGCAACAGAAGATCGCCGGACTGAAGCGCGACGCCAAGGACAAGGCCGAGATGGAGGCGCTGGCCGCCATTCTGGGCCAGGTCTCGCTGTCGTTCACGCGCAAGGCAGGCGAGGCCGGCGTGCTGTTTGGCTCGGTAACTTCCATCGACATCGCCGAGGCCCTGAACCAGAAGGGGTACAAGCTGGATCGCCGCAAGATCCATCTGGAAGAGCCGATCAAGCAGCTCGGCGATTTCCAGGTCCCGGTGAAACTGCACAAGGAAGTAACCGTGCAGATTGCCGTGATCGTGGCTGGAGAAGCCGCCTAGGCCCTGCCGTTGATCCATCGGCTCCGCCGTTTAACGAATTCAGTCGCAAATTAAATCCTGCGCCACGTCTTACGATGCGGCGCAGGATTTTTTATTGCGACTCGGTTATGCCACGGCGGAAAATCGTGCCGTGTCTGCTAATCCACTTCTGCAAATCTACTGGTGAATAGTGATGCTGCCCTTGCTCAGCGGCGTCGCCAGCGTAAACCTTCCCGTGTATGGGCAGGAGCCGGCACCGAGCCGCGCGCGGCAGCAAGCGGACCCACTGGCGCAGGCACGATGGTCGGTTTCACGAGCAACAAATATGGCACACGCGTGTGAGTTCCAGGACCGTGCTGGACCGACAACCGTGTCCGCTCGCTGACGCGCGCGGCTCTGTGACGCGCAACACCGTAGCGCGACTAAAGCCGTGCAACTAAAGCCGCACAACCGGGTGTGCCTGCTTGCGCACTCCTCTACCGCGCTTTTTTGCACGCGACCTTGGCATTCGCCGCGCGCTTCGCTAAAATGATTTGATGGCTGATTTTTCGGGCGATTAACTCAGTTGGTAGAGTGCCACCTTCACACGGTGGAAGTCACAGGTTCGAGTCCTGTATCGCCCACCATGATCGTCGCGCGGGCTGGAGGCGACGGCAACATGGGGATATCGAAACCAGGTAGTTGATCGGCAGTTGATTGGTAGTTGATCGCCGGGCAGGGAGCCGCACAGGATCATGACCAGAGCCGCCGCCGGTCCATCCATCGTTCACACTTCTTCCCCTATATCGGGCGGCGCCGCGACGTCGATCCACCAACATTTGCTGGAGCTGGAGCGGGCACTGGGCGTGGTGATCCGCGGCAATGGCGAAGCTGTACACATGGCCCTGGTGGCGCTGCTCTCCGAGGGCCACCTGCTGATTGAAGACGTGCCCGGCGTGGGCAAGACCACCATGGCGCACGCGCTGGCCAATTCCATCGCCTGCCAATTCCATCGCGTGCAGTTCACTTCCGACCTGCTGCCCAGCGACGTTGTGGGCGTCTCCATCTACAACCAGGCGAAGGCGTCGTTCGAGTTCAAGCCCGGCCCGGTCTTCACCAACATCCTGCTGGCCGATGAGATCAACCGCACCACGCCAAAGACGCAGAGCGCGCTGCTGGAGGCCATGAACGAGCGCCAGGTTACGGTGGATAATCAGACCTATCCGCTGCCTGATCCGTTCATGGTGATCGCCACGCAGAATCCCGTCGAGCATCACGGCACGTATCCGCTGCCGGAGTCGCAGCTCGACCGCTTCGTGATGCGTATCCGCATGGGCTATCCCACGGCGCAGGGCGAGCGCGAGATTCTGCGCGCCACCCAAGTGCGGAATGATTCGCGCAACGGGGCGAATGGTTCGCCGGGCGGCGCGGGCGGGTCAAATGGCGCAGGTGGCGCAGGCGGCACCATGCTCTCCGGCCTGAAGGGGCCGATCGCGGACGCCGCGCAGATTCACGAATGGCAGAATGCCGCGCGCCAAGTTGCCGTGGAAGACACTCTGCTCGACTACGCGCTGAAGATGGTGGCACGTACCCGCGAGCACGAGCACATCGCGCTGGGCGTCTCGCCGCGCGGCTCGCAAGCGCTGTTTCGCGCCGCGCAGTCGCTGGCACTGCTGGAAGGCCGCGCCTACTGCATCCCGGACGACTTCAAGCGCCTGGCCATCCCGGTCTTCTCGCACCGCATCGTGATCAGCCCGCGCTACGTGTCAGCACAGAAAAAATCCGACCAGGCCGAGTCATTGGTCCGCGAAATCCTGGACTCGACCGAAGTCCCACTGTAATTTTTTGCGTTGACCGAGCGTTCTGTCGCCCCTGCCGGGGCTGGTCAATAAGGAAGGATTGTTCTAAATGTCCCGTGAACCCACGGCTCGCGCCGTGGGCTACTTTCTTGTCGCCGCTGCCGCGGCTCCGCGTGGATGCGGAATCGTCATTACGGAAACACGAAGCGATTGTGTGGATTGTATAGAGGTGTGAATTGCCGATTCTAGTCAAGCGAATTTACGAAGCGCCGGGGCGCGATGATGGCCACCGGGTGTTGGTGGATCGGCTGTGGCCGCGCGGGGTGGCCAAGGAGAAGGCGGCGCTGGATGAGTGGGTGTCGGCGCTGGCGCCGTCGGATGAGCTTCGCAAGTGGTTCGCGCATGATCGCGGGAAGTGGGCTGAGTTCAAGCGGCGTTACTTCGCGGAGTTGAATGAAGCCGGAAGTGATTCCGAAGAAGTTTGCGAGGCATTGATCGACCTGCGCGGAGCGGCCAAGCGTGGGCGTGTTACTTTGTTGTTTGGGGCTTCCGAGACGGAGTGCAACAACGCTGTGGCGCTGGCCGAATATCTGGCAAAGACCAAGGCGCGGGCTAAGGTGGCGCGCAAGTAATCATTGCCGGATCGTGGATTCTGATGCTCTCATGTAGGAAAGCGCCAAAGCAGATTCCTCGCCCTTCGGCTTCGCTCAGGACAAACTGCTGCGCTCGGAATGACCATCACTAAGAGGAATTGGGTTTGGAGGAATGGAGAAACATGGCGAGCAGGCTGGAACAGTTGGCGGGGATTGTGGCGCAGAGTCCGGGGAACGTGCTGGCGCGCTACGGCCTGGCGATGGAGTATGCGACGCAGGGCGCGCACGCCGAGGCGATCGAGAATTTCCGCACGCTGATGGCGGCCAGTCCCAACTACGTTGCCGCGTACTATCAGGCCGGGCGCGTGTTGCAGAAGATGAATGAGACGGCGCAGGCGCGCACCGTGCTCGAGCAGGGCATCGAAGCCAGCATCCGCGCCGGCGATAGCCACGCGCGCGGCGAGATCGAAGCATTGCTGGCGGAGTTAAATTGATTGGAGTACTATGAGGCCGAATATAGTTATGTGAATTCCGCTTATATAAGTCTGCGCATAGCGTGGTATGTATCGTGTCAGGTGGAGTCACAAATGAGTCACTTGAGATAACCCTAACTGTGTGTCCAGTGAAGGAGGCAGAATGCCGATGACCAGGGGAGTCACTTGCCGTCGCAATAGAAAAATGGTTGCAGGAGCAATTCTGGCCGTGTTCTATTTGTTCGCCGTGCACCCGGTTTCTTCCTATGCGCAGGGATTTGCCAATTTTTCCAAGGGGCACGGCAAAGTCGTTTTGAAGGTGCTGCAGGGTGAGCTGGAGAAGAACTATTACGATCCGTCGATTCGCGGGGCCGCGCTGGATGAGCATTTTAAGAAGGCAGAAGCGAAGATTGACGCCGCCGCATCCACGGGGCAGGTTTTCGGCATCATCGCACAGGCGCTGATTGAAATGGATGACTCCCACACATTCTTTGTTCCGCCCGAGCGAGCCAACGAAATTGAATACGGATGGCAGATGCAGGCGATCGGGGATCAGTGTTTCATCATCGCGGTAAAGCCAGGCAGTGATGCCGAATTAAAGGGGATGAAAGTTGGCGATCAGGTTGTAACTCTTGATGGATTTGCTCCTACTCGTGAGTTGATGTGGCAGATACATTACGCATATTACTCGGTGCGCCCCGTGCCTGTGGTTCACCTGGAATTACAAAGCCCGGATGGGCAACAGCGCGAATTGGATGTAGCGGCGAAGACGACTCAGGGCAAGCGCGTGTTCGACCTTCGTTCAGATGATATCTGGAAGCTGATCCGCGACTCGGAAAGTAAGTCGCGCATCCATCGGCATCGCTTTCACGAGGTGAAGGAAGAATTGCTGATCTGGAAGATGCCGCAGTTTGATCTGAACGCGCAGGAAGTGGACCGGTACATGGATCGGGCGCGCAAGTTCAAGGCTCTGATCATTGACATGCGCAGCAATGGCGGTGGCGCAGTCAGTACACTGGAGCGGCTCGCCGGTTTCTTTGTGGAGCAAGATACAAAGATTGCTGATCTGAAGGGCCGGAAGAAAATGGATCCTCAGGAGACCAAGACGCGGGGCGACGATATATTCAAAGGAAAGTTGATCATGCTGGTTGACAGCGCATCGGGATCGGCCTCGGAAGTGTTTTCACGATTCACGCAATTGCAGAACCGCGGGACGGTGTTGGGGGATCAATCGGCGGGCGCGGTGATGCAGTCCAGATACCACCCGTTCCAGTTAGGCACGGACACCGTATTTTTTTACGGCGCCAGCATTACCAACGCGGACGTCATCATGGGCGATGGGGAAAGTTTGGAGAAGCGCGGCGTGGCTCCCGACGAACTCCTGTTGCCGGGCGCCGAAGATTTGGCCAAGAGTCACGATCCCGTGCTGGCGCGCGCGGCGTCGCTGGCGGGAGTGGAGATGAGTGCGGAAGAGGCGGGCAAGCTCTTCCCTATTGAGTGGCGTTAGCAGCTCGCGCCGTTGTTTATCTGAATCTGAAGTCGCCTCTAGCCCAATAACAGCTTGCGCAGGGCGGGTTCGTCGGCCATGTCGGTCAGGGTCAGGACCATGTCGCCGGACTCAAACGCCGTGTCGCCGCGCGGGACTACGGCGGTGTTGCCGCGCAGGATGGTGACGATGCTGCAGTTGGGCGGCATGGTCAGTTCTTTCAATTGATGGCCGACGGCGGGCGATGTGGCGTCCAGCGCGTACTCCATGATCTCGAGGCCGCCCACGCGTAGGTTCAAAAGCGTGCGAATTTTGTGGATGGGCAGCTCGCTCTCGATCAGGTTGCTGATGATGGCGGTTGAGCTGACGGTTACGTCGACGCCGAGCTGCTGCATGATCCACTCGTTCTTGGGGTTCTTCACGCGCGAGATGGTCTTGGGGACGCCGAACTCGCGTTTGGCCACCTCGCAGCCGATCAAGTTGTCCTGGTCGTGGTTGGTAACCGCGATGAACAGATCGGCACGAGCGGCGCCGGCTTTTTCCAGTATGTGATAGCTCGATCCGTCGCCTTGCAGAATGGGACATTCGAGCTGGGTGGAGACCAGCGTGAACGTCTCGGGATTATTTTCGAGCATGCAGATCTCGTGACCTTCTTCGAGCAGCGTGCGCCCCAGGAAATAGCCGACGCGCCCGCCGCCCATGATGATCGCGTAGTAAGGACCCTTGGCGCGCAACTGGCGCAGCGGCTTGGAGGGCGGCAGCTCTTCCAGCGAATCGCCCCAGGCCTGGACCACGGCGGGCGGCGCGAAGACGCCCATCTGCGAGGCCAGCAACTCGGCGCCCTCCTCGGCGATCTTCAGCGTGGTGATACCGGCGGCCTTGAAGCTGTGGTCGCGCGACGGGTCATAGACCATGGCGACGACCTTCGGCACCTTGAAGTTCATCTTGGCGATCTGCGTGACCATCAGATTGGTGTTCTCGTCGCGCGTGAGCGCGACCACCGCGTCGGCATTTTCCGCGCCCGCACGGCCGAGGATATCTGGATCGACGGAATCGCCGGTCAGGAATGTAACATTGTTGCCGTACTGCGCGCGCTCCAGCGCGGCGCGGCTTTTGTCAATCACCACCACCGAGTGCCCCTGACTGGCGAATAGCTTGACCACCTGCGTGCCCACACGCCCGTAACCTACCACGATGATCTTCATCTCCGGGATCCCTTCTCATTGGTTCTTATTTCCATTGTAATCCGCTGCGCGCGATCTCGCTTCATCTCCGATTGCGTTGCTTCATTTCCTGGCGCGCTTCGCGATCGGCTTCCTTGCGCTTAATGGTCTCGCGGCGGTCCCAGAGTTTCTTGCCCTTGGCGATGGCGATCTCGCACTTGATGCGCCCGCCTTTCAGATACATCTTGGTCGGAATCAGGGTGAGGCCCTTCTCGACGGTCTTGCCGATGAGCTTGCGTATCTCCTGCTTGTGCAGCAGCAGTTTGCGCTTGCGGGTGGCCTCGTGATTATCGCGGTTGCCATACTCATAGGGGCTGACATGGACGTTCATCAGCCAGACCTCGCCCGCCTTCACCTGCCCGAATCCGTCCTTCAGATTGGCCTTGCCGGTGCGGATGGCCTTCACCTCGGTACCGGTTAATTCCATGCCGGCCTCGAAGCGCTCCAGCAAAAAATAGAGATGCTCGGCGACGCGGTTCTGCGCCAGAATTTGCTGGACCTCCGCCTTCGGTTGTGGCTTCGGTTTCGAGCGGTCGTGCGCCGTAGGCTGTGGAATCTTAGGAGACATTGCAATGCCAATCGGGGTGCTAATCGGGTGGCCTAGCAGGAATTGCCGACTGTCTCAGCGATGATAACACATCGTCTGTTGGCTGACGGCCGCGGCGCACTGCTGATCCGCTTGGATTGCCGGGCGGAAGGTTGTAGAGTGTTCTCAGCGATTCCGGGTCGCGGTCGTCGTGAGCATGCGGCGTGAGCCGCGGAAAAGCCCGGGGAGGTAGCATGGTTCGTGCGACACGAGGGCTCGGCATAGTTTTCCCTTTCGGCTTGCTGCTGGCCATTTCTCTGGCGGGTTGCCAGAAGCAGGAGACTGAATATTTCGGGACCGTCGAGCCGCCCGTGGGCAATGTCTTCCGTTTCAGCAACGGAGCCGAGCCCGAGTATCTTGATCCCAATCTGATGACCGGCCAGCCCGACGGCCGCGTGGCTCGTCTGACGTTTGAGGGGCTTACCAATCTGGAGCAGCCGTCGCTGCGCGTGAAGCCCGCCGCCGCGGAGAGCTGGGAGATTTCGCCCGATCAACTCCTCTACACTTTTCACCTCCGCCGCGCCGCGCAGTGGGCTGATGGCGAGCCGGTTACGGCGCATGATTTTGTGTTTTCCTGGACGCGCATCCTGAATCCAGAAACTGCCTCGCGCTATGCCAGCCATCTGTACCATCTGGTAAATGGGCAGGCTTACAACGAGGGAAAGATCGGCGACGCGGCGCAGGTGGGAGTGCGGGCGCTCGATGATTACACGCTCGAGGTGCGCCTTGCGAATCCCGTGCCGTTCTTCCTGCAACTAACCGCCTTCTATACGCTGCTCCCCATTCCACAGCACCTGGTGGAGAAGCACGGGTCCAAGTGGAGCGAGCCGCCTAACGTCGCAGGCAATGGCCCATTCTGGCTGGTGGAGCACCGGGCGCAGGCCAAGTTTGAGTTTGTGAAGAACCCCCGCTATTGGAATGCCGCCAACGTGAAACTGGAGCGCGTTACCGCCTACTCGATTGACGACAACTACACCACGGCCAACCTGTACAAGGCCGGCGTGCTGGACTTTGTTCCTTCGCGCTATTTTCCCAGCGAGTTTGTGCCGGAGATGCGCGGGCGCTTCCGCGACATTCAGTCCACTCCATTCCTGGCGAACTATTTTTATTTGGTGAATGTTACGCGCCCGCCGCTCAATGACCCGCGTGTGCGGCGCGCGCTGTCCATGGCGATCAATCGCAAGGCCATCACCGATGAACTGCTGCGCGGCGGCGAAACACCCGGCGCCAACTTTGTTCCCATCGGTTTTCCCGGTTATCAATCACCGCCCGGCCCGGAATTTGATCCCGAGCAGGCTCGCCGCCTGCTGGCCGAAGCGGGTTTCCCCGGCGGCCAGGGCTTCCGCGAGATCACCATTCTGTTCAACTCCAACGATCGCCATCGCAAAGTCGCCGAGGCCATTCAGCAGATGTGGATGCAGAATCTCAACATCCAGGTAGCGCTGCGCAATGAGGAATGGGCCTCGTATCTGAAGTCCGCGAATGAGCTGAATTTCGATGTGGCCCGCCGCGGCTGGATCACCGATTATCCCGACCCCAGCAATTTCAACGATCTGCTCGAAAGCACCAACGGCAACAACAACACCGGCTGGGTCAACAAAGACTATGACCAAATGATGGCGGCGGCACGCATCGAGCTGAACCCGCTGCGGCGCTTCAATATCCTGCAACAGAGCGAAGCCTTGCTGCTGCGGGAGATGCCGGTGCTGCCCATCTTCAGCGACGTCAGCAACAATCTGGTGAAGCCCTACGTGCGCGGCTTTCGCCATAGCCCGACGGAAGAGTTGACCATCGACGAATATTGGATTGACCACAATTGGCGCGCCAACTCGCCGAGCGGGCCTATTGAGCAGTCCCGCAACGAAACTCCTGCCGAAGCCCGTCGAGGCCGCCGGTGATTAAATTCATCCTGCGCCGCTGCCTGATCTCCATTCCGGTAATGTTTCTGGTGGCTTCCACCACGTTCTTCATCATGCGTTTCGCGCCGGGCGGGCCGTTCGTCTCCGAGCGCGCTATCCCGCCGGCGATTCAGGCCAGCCTCCAGGCCAAGTACGGACTGAACCAGCCGCTGCTGGTTCAGTACGGGAAATATCTCTATAATCTAGCGCACTTCGATCTGGGGCCGTCGTACAAATATCCTGACCGCACCGTGAATGAGATCATCGCCACCGCGTTTCCCGTTAGCCTCCAATTAGGCCTCGCCGCGCTGTGCTTCGCGCTGCTGCTGGGCTTGCCCGCCGGCGTGCTCGCTGCCGTCAAGCAGGGCCGCGCGGCGGATCATCTGACGATGGGGCTCATTCTTTTCGGCGTCTCCGTGCCCACCTTCGTCATGGGGCCGCTGCTTGTCTTCGTGTTTTCGTTGACGCTTTACTGGCTGCCGCCGGCGCTGTGGGGTTCGTGGGATCAGATGATCCTGCCCGGCGTAACCCTGGGCCTGCCGTATTCGGTTTATATCGCGCGGCTCACGCGCAGTGAGTTGATCGACGTGCTCAAGCAGGACTACATTCGCACGGCGCGAGCCAAAGGCGTCAGCGAATTTCGCATCCTGTGGAAACACGCGCGCAATTCCACGCTGATGCCGGTCGTTTCGTTCCTCGGCCCCGCGCTGGCTGACTTGGTAACGGGTTCGATTGTGGTCGAGAAAGTTTTCGCCATCCCCGGCCTGGGCCGCTATTTCGTCGAGAGCGCCTTCAGCCGCGATTACACTACGGTGCTGGGCACGGTGGTGTTTTACGCTGGCCTCTTGATTGCCGCCAATCTGGTGGTGGACGTGGCCTATAAGTTTTTGGACCCGCGCATCGAGTATTCGTAAGGCGTGACAGCGATTAGAGTGAGAAAGAGTGAATCAGCAATGGCGACACTAGCCACCACGCCCGTTGACTCACTTCCCGCGCCGACCCTCAGCACCTCGCTGCGGCGCGTGATTCGCCGCCCGTTAATGGCGTCTTGCGCGGCAGTGATCTTACTCGTCAGCGCGGCGTCGCTGCTGGCGCCGTGGATCGCGCCCTATCCCTACGACGCCATCGATCTGAAGCTGGCCGCTACCGCGCCCAGCGCCGCGCACTGGTTTGGAACCGATGTGCTGGGCCGCGATCTGTACAGCCGCACGCTGCACGGCGGACGCATCTCGCTGGCCGTGGGCATCGTCGGCACGCTGGTCAGTTTGATTGTGGGCGTGCTCTACGGGGCCATCGCGGGCTACAAGGGCGGCCGTGTGGATGAGCTGATGATGAGGGTCGTTGACCTGCTCTACTCGCTGCCCTATCTGTTTCTGGTGATCATTCTGCTGGTGTTTTTCTCAAACAGCATCCTGATGTTATTTGTCGCACTGGGGCTGGTGCAGTGGCTGACCATGGCCCGCATCGTGCGCGGCCAGGTTCTATCGCTGCGCAACGCGGAGTTCGTGCAGGCCGCGCGCCTGTTCGGCACGCGCACGCCGGGAATCATCTTTCGTCATCTGCTGCCGAACATGGCCGGCCCGATTGTGGTCTACGGCACGCTGACTGTGCCCACGGTGATATTGCAGGAGGCCTTTCTGAGTTTTCTGGGGCTGGGCGTGCAGCCGCCGCGCGCCAGTTGGGGTACTCTGATCAGCGACGGCGCGGGAGTGATGTCGCTGTTTCCGTGGCTGGCCTTTTTTCCAGCGGCGATCCTGGCGGCGGTGCTGTTCTCACTGAATTTCCTGGGAGACGGTCTGCGCGAAGCGCTTGATCCACGCTCGTGACTGCGCGGCTCTGTCGCGATTACCGCGCGGCGTCCTCGCGCTCGATGGCGGCGATGGTGGCGGTGATGGTGCCCACGCCGATCTGGGCGCGCAACTGGATGGGCACGCGCTGGGCGTCCTTGCTGAACCAAACATGCATGCGCCCTTTGCCGGTGAAGAGTTTTCCGTCGAACACCGCAGGCTCCACACGCACCGCGCGCATCACGCCCAGCTCGGTCTTGATGTCTTCCTCCGCCTGAACTTCCACGCGCAAGTTGATGGTCTTCGACCCGTCATTGATGGGCACGTCAATGAACTGCCCCACGGTCAGCGGACGCGTGCGGACGAAGTACAGCGCGGAAAGAATGTCATGGACGCAGGCCGGAGTGGGGAACTGCTCGCTGCGCACGACTGCGCCGTTGGAGCCACTCTGCAAGTTTTTCTCCTCAACGCGCGCGACGCGACGCTGCGCGTCAAAGTCGAGCTTTACGTCGCGGTGCCGTCCGCCTTCATGAATCACCTTATGCATCCCGTTGGAGCACAGCGGTGGATTGCGGAAGCTGGACTGATACTCATCGTCGACCTTGTAGATGTTGGAGACATAACCAACGCTCTGCGCCTTGCCCACCACGCGCCAGCGACCGGGAGAACCTTGTCCGGAACGATCCTGCGATAGCACGATCTCGGCGTGTCCGGCCGGCAGCAGCCGCCAGCTCACGTTGTAGCGTAGCTTCTCGCCGGCGGTGAACGGCAGGCGCTGGTCCTGCGCGATCACCGAGCGCCCAGCCAGCATGACTGCAAGTGTCAGCAGAGTAATCGGCAGCGCCAGGCGAGGGCGACCCGACCGCCGGAAATATTTTGATGGAAGTATTTTTTCTGTCATTGGAAATTTCTCTAACGGTGTTCCAGCCAGAACAATTTGGCGATCAGAAACAGGATAATCAGGACGAACGCTGTTGCGGCGCGGTACTCGTGATTGTTCCGGTAGCGCTGCCAATCAAACGAAACGGAGGCCGTACCCGCTGGCCGCCAGGGTGTCAGGCGCGGAATCAGCAGCGGGACTTTTTCTGAATACTCCGCGTATTCCTTTCCGAACAACTCTCGCATGCGGCCCGCTTCCTTGCGCATCACCGGCACGTAAACGGCGGCGAAGAATCCCACCAGAAGCACCAGCAGCCACCACTTGCCCGCGGCCAGCGAAAATCCCAGCGCGGCGGTGGCCGAACCCAGATACAACGGATTGCGCGTATGCGCGTAAGGCCCGCTGACGGCCAGCCGCGCGTTCTTTTCAATCACTCCCGCCGCGGCGGCGCGCAACGCCAGTCCCAGAAGCGCCACTGCGCATCCCAGCAGCAGAGTCAGCGGCTGCGGCTCGGCGGCAAACAGATATAGCGCCGCAATTACAAAGCCTGCCGGCACGCGAATTCGGGATACCCACTGCGAATAGTTCACGGCGTTGCAACTCTGAACATGAATCTCCAGTTGAATCTCTCGCTCGGCTGAACATGGATGGTGCACTGGACTGGCCTGCACTGGACTGACCTGGACTGGCTGGAAATCACGTACTCCACGATTCTGCATAATCCAGCGGACAATCTCCAACTGAAATCGGCAGCGGGCCAAAGTCATCAGGTAGGACGGGAATATCACGGACGAGGTTGCACGGTGCAACTGGCATCGTCCAACTCCTGAATTGCCGCCAGCACCATCGCCGGAGTGATCGCGTCCATGGACCCATCGGGCGGCTCGCCGTGCTTATACGAAGTGCGCGCCTCCGCCACGCGCAGGCAGTGCACGCTCATGCCGTAAGGGCCGTTGCGCGCCGGATCAGTAGGGCCATAAAGTCCCACCGTGGGTACTCCGAGCGCGGCGGCCAGATGCAGCGGCCCGGTATCGGGGCCGATCATCAGCCGGGCGCGGCGCAGCAGCGCGATCAGCGCGGGAATCTCACCGCGAAAAATAATGGGCCGCGCAGTTGCGCAGGCAGCCTGCACTTGTTCGGATAACTCTCGCTCGCCCGGCCCGCAGTTCAGCACGGTGGGGATGTCCCGTTGAGAAATGAGCGCATCGCACACCGCGGCAAACGATGCGGCGGACCACTGCTTGCTGCGCCAGCCCGCTCCGGGATTCATCACCGCGAATCCGGAGGTGGAAATCTCCGGCGGCAGGAGGTCCGTGTCCCCGAGCGGCAACGGGAATACCACGCGGCGCGGCGGCGCGTCGAAGGCGTTGCTTTCTGGTCGTCCGGGCTGAACCGCTTGAGTGCGATGGCTGGAAGCGATGACGGCTTCGGCCAGATCGAGATTGGCGTCCACGATGTGGCGGGCACCGCTCTCCACATCGCGTGTGTAGAAGAAGCTCGCGGCCTGCTCGCGCAACCACGGCTGCGCGAAGCCCCCGTTGCGGGCGAAGCCAAAGACACGCGCCGCGCCGCTTAGTTTGCAGGCCAGCGCGGACTTGATCGCGCCTTGCAGATCCACGGCCATGTCGTAGCGCGCGTTTCGCAATTGTTTGACGAGCGCGCAGAGTGTGCTCCAGGAATCCATGGAAGAAAAATTCCTGCGCAGGGCGAAGGTGTCGAGCGAGATGACGTGGTCCAAGGGAGCCGCGACCGGGAGGGAGCGGTCGTTTGATTCAGGCTGCGGTGCTCGTGTGGAAACCGCTCCCTCCCCGTCCACGGCAGGCCGGGATGTTCCATCGCGGCCCGATTCGAGCAGCGCGCGCCAGCGCGTCTCGACGAGCCAGTCGAGGCGCGCGTGCGGATACGCCAGGCGCAACGCTGCTGCGGCGGGCAGCGCGTGGATGATGTCTCCCATCGCGCCGAAGCGCACCAGCAGAATTCGCAGTGGCAGCTTACTCACATGCGCGGAGGTTTCGTTTATAGAGGCGTCGTTTATAAGTGTGCGAGAATCCACGCGACGGCCTCCTCGGCGTTGCCCGCCACGTGATGCGGTTGGCGGACATTTGGATAGGCGGCCAATTCCTCTCCGCCCGCGCCGGTCAGCACCAGCACGCTGGAAGCGCCCACGCGATGCGCTGCTTCGATATCCACGAAGCGGTCGCCCACCACGAACGATTGATTGAGTTGAATGCCAAACTCCGCTGCGGCTTGCTCCAGCATCCCCGGCGCGGGCTTGCGGCAATGGCACGTCATCATGAATTTTTCGACCGGGCCTTCCGGATGATGCGGGCAGTAATAGATGCGGTCGATGCGCGCGCCAGCATCCTCAATATGCCGGACGAGCTGTGCGTTGGCGGTGTGGACGTGCTGCTCGGGGAAGAAGCCGCGCGCCACGCCGGACTGGTTGGTGATGACGATGGCTAGGAGCCCCGCATCGTTCACCTGCTTCACGGCGCGGCTGGCGAATGGATACATTTCGAAATGGTTGAGGCGAATCATATGTCCGACCTCGACGTTCAGCGTGCCGTCGCGGTCAAAGAACACGGCGCGCCGCACGCGCGTGCTGGTGGCGGCAGTCGTCTTTGGATTGTCGTTGCTGCTGCTCATCGCGGCTGTCAAATCCTTAGGGCCAAATCCTTACGGAAAGTCCCGTCCTCAAACTCAATTGTGCCACCAGTCTATCGTTGCAATACGCCGCGAATCCGCTCCAGCACCGCGTCAGGCGTGATGGAGGTCATGCAGCGATGGTCGATGGGGCAGTGGCGGAGTTTGCAGGGGCGGCAATGCGCGACGCCGACGACCATCTCGACGCGGGGCCCAAGCGGCGCGGTCTCCTGCTCATTGGTGGGCCCAAAGATGGCGATGGTGGGCACGCCCAGCGCGGCGGCGACGTGCATGGTTCCGGTGTCGTTGGTGAGGTACGCGTCGCAGCCGGAGACCAGTTCCATGAATTCGGTCAGCGATGTTTTGCCTGCCAGCGAGATCACCGGAGCCATTGATGACGATACGACTTCATCGGCGAGCGGCGCTTCCTGGGATGATCCAAATAGAACGCATTGCGCGCCAAGATCCTCGTGCAGCGATCGCGCCAGCGTGGCGAAGCGCTCGGCGGGCCAGCGTTTGGCGGTGCCGAACGACGCGCCGGGGCTGATACCGATCAGCGGGACATCCGACGAAAGGGTGGAAGGATTCACGCCCAGCTCGCCCAGTTTTCCCAGCAACCGCGCGCGGCCCGACGCGACGAATGAAGCGGGACGCAAGGCGATCTCCTTCGCTTCGGCGTATTCGGCAATGAGCTGAAGCCGCTTCAGCAGTTCGAGGTAGTAGTGAGCTTCATGCGCCGGCGTCTCACCGCGAGTGGGCGGCTCGACCGGGTGAGTGAGCAGCAAGCGACGCGCGTCGCGGGCGTATCCTGCCCGCAGGGGGATGCGTCCCAGCCAAGCGACCAGCGTCGCGTCAAAGGCATTTTGGAACAGCAGAGCCAGGTCAAACTGTTCTCGACGCAACAGCTTTGCGATGGCCAGACGCCCGCGAACGCCGCGATGGGTGGATTGCGTGTCGTAGTCGATTAACCGGAAGCGCAACTCGTCCAGCGGATATACATCCCGCACCCAGGGCCGGGCGAGCAAAGTGATGCGAGCTTCGGGCAGGGCTGCGCGCAAGGCGCGCAGTGCGGGAAGGGACATCACCGCGTCACCGACCCAGTTCGGCACGCGCACCATGATGCTGCTTCGCGCGAGGTCGCCGGGCCGCAGTGTCTTTCCGAGTGCCATGCAGTTAGTGTCGCCCGGAACCGCCGGCTAGCGGGCCAATATTTTGCGCCAGCAGGTTCACCAACATCTCTTCTTCAGGGATGGCTAGCGCAATCTCCGCCCAATAGGCCGGGACAATAAAGTTATCGGCAAAGCGTGCCGGGTGCGGCAGATTCACTACATCCTTCTCCGTGGTAATCAGGTAGTCGGCCGAGTGCGAGCGCAGCAGGTCATTGATCTGGTCCACGTCCTGATCGTTGTAGTGATGATGATCGGGGAATACGCGGGTGGCCGCGAGAGTTATGCCCGCGGCGCGCAGGAGAGCGAAGAAACTCTCCGGGTTGCCCACGCCGCACACCGCTACGGCCTGCCTGCCGGCGAATGAATCAACCGGCGTGAGCGGCGTTTCCAGGCTGTTGCGAAATCCGGCCAGGCGGGTTTCCGAGCGAAAAATGGCGGCATCGCCGCGGAGCGCGCGTAGCTGGAATTCCAGGGAGTCAAGCGTCGTGTCTCCCACCTGTTCACAGCGCGTCAGCAGCAGAATGTGTGCGCGGCGGAGCGCGGACACAGGCTCGCGAAGGGCGCGTGGCAGGCCGTCGCGCGCGCCCCACGGATTGGTTGCGTCGATCAGGACGAGGTCGCAGACGCGCGCCAGCGGGAGATGCTGGAAGCCGTCATCAAGCAAGTGGACATCGACGCGTGACTGCTTCTCCAGCAAGCTGCCTGCCGCATAGCGCTGCACCGCGATTCCAACCGCCGCGTGAGGCAGATGGCGGAGGTATAACTGAACTTCATCTCCATCGTGCGAACTGGAAGGACTCGTAACAGAGCTTGCGCGCTGGCTGCCCGGCGGATAGGTGCGTACACCCTTGGATTGGCGACGATACCCGCGTGTAAGAATGGCGACACGGTAGCCGCGCTCATGCAGTTTTTCCGCCAGCCAGATGGTGAACGGCGTTTTGCCTGTGCCGCCGAAGGTAATGTTCCCGACGCTGATCACCGGCGCGCGCAGGCGCTGCTGCCGCCGCAGTCCGCTACGGTAGGCCCAGGCGCGAACCGATGCCGCCAAAAACCATAGGGCACTGACCATGCGCCAGAAAACACTCTCGTTTTGTGTTGCAGCGTCAGTCATTTGGCCTTCGAGTGGGTTTTCCCCAATAGCGAAACAATATCTTCCAGCACACTAGAATAACTTTCCTGGCTCCGTTCAAGCACCTGTCGTGCGAGGTTGCCGATTAGCTCCGCTGCAATGGGTGAGGCCAGCAAGTAGCGGATTACAGGGGCTAGTGATCCGGCATCGCGTATCTGGATGATGCCGCCGACGGCAACCTCCGTTGCCAGCGGAATTTGAAGTTGGGTCGCGTCACGGAGAAAGCGATCCGCGATCTCGCTGAAGTTTTCCATCGACGGTCCAATGACGATGGGCTTGCCAAACATGGCCGGCTCAAGAATGTTGTGGCCGCCGGCGTTTACTAACGTCCCGCCAACAAAGGCGACCGTGGCAAGCTGATAGACGGACGCCAGCTCGCCGATGGTATCGAGCAATAGTGCGCCGGTCATCTGGATAGACTGATCGGCCTGCCACGCACTTCGGCGAGTAACGGGTATCCTCGCGTTCGCCAGCAGGGCGGCCACTTCGCCGAATCGTTCAGGATGGCGTGGCGCAAGTATCAGCCACAAATCAGGGAACTCCTGACGCAAAACGCGATAGGCATCGATGAGCAGTAGTTCCTCACCGGGCATCGTGCTACCCGCAACCAGGACTTTCGTTTCAGGCGAACCCAACAACTGTGCTGCTGCTTTCCGTACAAACTCTCCTGACTGGGTCCGTCCGCGATGAATACGGAACTTTAGGTTTTCGGCCGTTGTCAGCTTCTCCAGGGAAACCACTAATGCCAGAAATCGCTCGGCATCGGCCTGACCGGATGCGTATACGTGATCCACATTGTCGAGCACGTTGCGCCAGAACCAGAGCGTCGAGCGGTAGCGCGGCCAGGAGCGGTCCGAGATGCGGCCATTGACGATCCGCAGCGGCAGGCAGGCGCGGCGTGCCTGCCTGAAAAGGTTTGGCCACAACTCCGTTTCCACGATGAGCAGCGCGTCTGCTTGGATGTACTTCAGGAAGCGCCGGCAGACCCAGGCAAAGTCGAGCGGAGGAAACAACACCACATCACGTGGGCCAGCGGCGCGCAACGCTTCCTGTTGGCCGGTCTTGGTGGATGTGGTGAAGATGACTTCCAGGTTAGACAGGTTAGGCAGGTCTGCCACGCGCTCGCGCAATTCGGCCGCCAGCCCGGTGGCCACCTTCACCTCACCCAACGATACTGCATGGAGCCAGAGGCGCGGACCGGTTTTGGGGCGGGGCGGTTTCGGGAAGAATCCCAGCCGCTGGCCGATCCCCGGCATGCGACCGGCGAGTACGCGAACGAGCATCCACACAGCGAACAACGGACTCGCCAGCAGCAGGATCAATTGATAGATGAAGTACATGCCTTGTCTGCGCCGGAATCAGTCAGCCGTCCAACAAAGGATCGCGGCGGATCGCGGCGTGGAACGATCTCCCTTAATTTTCCCCTCAATGTCTACAGATTGGTACTTCATCACATCAACGCTATTGCAGGCAATTTCTTTCTTGGGGGAAGGGGGAGGGAAAGTTGGGGTCGTTGTACGGAAGATGTCCTCAGCGATGCGAATCGAACCGCGACCGGAAGGGAGGGTCGCCTCCGACGGCAATTTACAATCGTCGGAGATGACCACTCCCTTCCGGTCGCGGCTCGGTTAAGAAAAAAAGAAATCGACTAGCGCTTGCGTTCCTGCTTGTCGTTCTTCTGTTTGGCGATATTGTGGCTGGCCTGGTTCTGTTCGCGCTGAATCTTGGCGCGCTCCGCCGCGGTAACCTTGCCATCGGCCTTGGCCTTGAGCTTGTCGGCCTCGCGGCGAGTGAGGTCGTCATCCTTGATTCCCTCTTTGATGCGGTCTTTCTGGTTCTCCTGTCGTTCCCGGGCCACTGGCGTCTTGGTCTGCGCCTGTGCCGTGATGGGTGTAACCGCGGGCATGACGGCCAGCAGAGCGGCAGCCATGCAAAATGTGATTCGCTTCATGTTCCTCGTCCTCCATTTTCCTCGGCCAGCGGGCAGCGGCGTTAATTCCGCAAACCGGGCCGTGGTTATTCCCGGACCGGGCGGAGATACTGGCCGCCCTCAGCCGGGTGATCGTGAATAAGATACGCCGGATTGAACCCGTCCGTAGCAGGGAAAGTTTCGGAGAAAAGACCGGGTTCATTTGGTGGACCCATCGGGAGCCCAGGGGAGTTGTGCTTGAAAATGTCGCTGTGAGTGCGCCTGGAGTGCGCCGTGGCAGCGCCGTCCCTGCGATGTGTATAATTGGAGTACCCTTCGCAGAAGGAGCAGAAAAATTGCAGCGCGGCGGAGATGAGCAGCCGCGGATCAATTAGGGAGGATTGCATGAAATCATTTGTCGCAGGAATGGTATTGCTGCTGGCCACGTGGGTGTTTGTCCCCGTTGCCGGGGCGCAACAGTGGGCGCGGGACAGCGTGGAGAAATCGCCGCGGCACCGCGAGTGGGTGCAGGTGAAATACGGCAATCGCACGGTGGACACTTTTGTCGTCTATCCGGAGCGCAAGGACAAGGCGCCAGTAATCGTGATGATTCACACTATCGCGGGATTCATCGACTGGATCGAGAGCGCAGCGGACCAGCTCGCGGCGGAAGGCTACATCGTGGTGGCTCCCGACCTGCTTTCTCAGATGAGTCCCACTGGCGGGCGCAGCAACACGTACCCGGAGGGCGGCGCGCGCGAGGGCATGGGCAAGTTGTCGAAGGACCAGGTAACCGCGGACCTGAACGCCGTGGCCGACTACGGACTGAAGCTGCCCGCCTCGAACGGCAAACTGATGGTGACGGGCTTCTGCTCGGGCGGCAATGAGACGTTCCGCTTCGCCACGAATCGCCCCGATCTGCAGGCCGCGTTTGTGTTCTACGGGACGCAGCCCGACAAGGAAGCAATCGCCCGCATCAAGGCTCCCATTTACGCGTTTTATGGTGGCGCGGATGCGCGCGTGAACGCCACCATCCCGTCGACGATTGAGAATATGAAAGAGGCTGGCAAGGTCTACGAGCCGATGACCTATGACGGCGCAGGGCACGGCTTCATGCAAGGCGGCGAAGACCCGGCCGGCACCGATCCCAACAAGAAAGCTCGCCTGGATGCCTGGGCGCGCTGGAGGACATTGCTGAAGAAACACCAGTAGTCTTCCGACTTAACTAATTGACAATATTACCTGGGACAGAGCCGATTCTGGCTCTGTCCTTTTTTGTGCCATCGTAGGGAACCCCCTCGAATTGACGATTGACTGTGGCTGTGCTAATTTCAAATTAATGCTTGGCCGATGTGAGTACATTGGGCTGAGACGTGAATAGTAGGGTCGATAGTCGAGTCAACGGCGGTCGGTATCGTTCAAAAGTGATCGTTTTTGAGGAGGAAATAATGAAGAATACCCGTGTCTATAGGACGCGTCAATCGGTGCTTGGGCTAGTAATCGCAATGATCGCCGGAATCGTCATGATAAACGATGCGCCATTGCAGGCGCAGTTGCCCACGGCAACTATCTCGGGACAAGTGAAGGACTCGAGCGCGGCGGCGATTCCCGGCGCGATGGTTACCTCCACGAACCGCGAAACCGGCGCTGTGCGCAGCACTCAGAGCGGCCAGGACGGCCGCTTCATTCTGCCTGCCATGATGGTGGGCATCTATGACATCAGGGCCGAAGCGGCGGCGTTTCGCCCTGAGGTTCAACAAAATTTGACACTCACGGTTGGGCAGGAAGCGGTTTTGAATTTCGCGCTGCAGGTCGGCTCGGTTACGGAGACTGTAACAATCATGGCCGAAGCGCCACTGGTCGAAACGACGAGCGGTGCGCTCGGCGGACTGGTTGGCGCGCAGCAGGTCTCTGACTTGCCGCTCAACGGACGCAACTTCAACGACCTCGTGCTATTGCAGACCGGCATCACGGTGCATAAGCCGACCTCGCTGACCAGCACCACGGCCACCGGCCTGGCATACAGCAGCAACGGCGCGCCGATTCGCTCGAACAGCATTATGATGGACGGCGCGAACATCGTCGCCGGCGGCGGCATCAATGGCGTCAGCGTGAGCGGCTCGATGCTGGGCATTGAAGCCATCCGCGAATTCCGCGTCATCACCAACTCGTTCCCCGCCGAATACGGCATGACCATGGGCAGCCAGACGACCGTGGTCACCAAGAGCGGCACCAATACGATACACGGTTCCGCTTTCGAGTTTATGCGCAACAGCAGCATGGACGCGCGCGACTTCTTCGACCGCCAGACAACGCCTGCTTCGCCGCGCCTGCCCGATTTCCGCCGCAACAACTTCGGTGGATCGGTCGGCGGCCCCATCGTTACCGACAAGCAGTTCTTCCACGCTTCCTATGAAGGCGTGCGCGAGTCCAAGGGCCTTACGCAAAGGCTTACGGTGCCCGGCACAGTGGCCCGGCAGGGAACCATTAACCCCGCCATCCGGCCTTACCTGGAGCAGTTCCCGTTGCAGACGGAGAACATCTTCAATCAAGACGGATCGATCAGCGCAACGTCTGGCATCTACTCCTACATCTTCAAGCGTCCCACGCGCGAAGACTTTGTCCAGGGGCGTTGGGACTACAATATTTCGGAGTCGGATATGACGTTTTTCCGCTACACCCTCGTGGACAGCGAACGGACCAACACCGCCGGCTACCCGCAATTCCAGGATATCGCCACCAGCCGCGGACAATATGCCACGTTCTCCGAGAACCACACCTTCTCCCAGTCGGTTCTGAATATGTTCCGGCTCTCGCTCCTGCGCTCGTTCCAGACCTACGATTCACCGTCCGAGGTTTCACTTGGATTTCAGCCGGGAACTCAGATGGGATCAATCGCGATTCAGGGCGGCATCACCTCGCTGGGGCCGGTCGGCTCCCGCTTGCTGGTGCTGAATCAGAACCAGTATTCGCTCGGCGATGACGTGCTGTTGACTCGCGGCAACCACAATCTGAAATTTGGAACCCTGATCAACCGGTTCCACGTTTATACCAACGTGGGCACCAACAAGCGCGGCTCGTGGCAATTCGCCACCGTCGCCAATTTTCTCGCCGGCATCCCGCAGCAGCTCACCATGCTGACTCCCGGCTCGATAACCGACCGCACCTACCGCTGGGATACCTATGGTTTCTACGCGCAGGATGACTGGCGTGTGCGACCGACGCTGACCCTGAATATTGGACTGCGCTACGAGTTCACTTCCAGCGTGAATGAGACCAGTGGCCGCGGCTCGGCGCTGCTGGATGTGGTCAAGGACACGGCCTTCGTGTTGCAGTCGGAGCTGTTTGACAATCCATCGCGCAAGAACCTCTCGCCCCGCTTCGGCTTCGCCTGGGATGTGCGTGGCGATGCCTCGACTTCGGTTCGCGGCGGCTTCGGGCTGCTCTACGATGTATCCAACATCACCGGCGCGGCTCAGATCAATGCCACCGCGACGCCGCCGTTCTCCTCGAGCAACACCATCACCACCGGACTGGTTTTCCCCATTCATCCGATTCCGGCGCGCGTGAACGCCATCGACTTCCAGGGCTCGTCGCTGCGCATGATCGACTACCATCTGCAGCAGCCGCATATGCTGCAATACAACCTGACGGTGGAGCGCAAACTCCCCGGCAACATGGTGATCTCCACCGCCTATGCCGGTTCTCGCGGACTGAATTTGTACGGGACCAAGGAAGGCAATCCTGCTCCTCCCACCGCGGTGATTAACGGCCAGGATTTCTGGGCGGTCAACGCGCCGCGCGTGAATCAATTCTGGAATGACATGGAGTTCATCACCGCCGGAATGAATTCCTGGTACAACTCATTCCAGTTCAGCCTGGAAAAGCGGCTAAGCCGCGGCATTCAATTCAAGAGCGCCTACACCTGGAGCAAGTCGCTCGATACCACCCAGGGTCAGCATGGCGGCGAGTCCGGCGGAGCCTCCAACTCCGGAGTTGCGCCGCACAATCCCAGCCAGGATAAAGGACCGTCTGATTTCGATACGCGGCAATCCTGGACAGTGAATGCGCTGTATCAAATCCCGTCGCTCATCGATAGCGAAGGCGTGGCGGGCAAGCTGGTCAACGGCTGGCGTGTCAGCACCATCTTCACGGCCAAGAACGGCCTGCCGTTCACGCCGACTATCAGCGGCAACCGCTCGCGCTCACGCGCCAACAATAACAACGCCGATCACCCGGATGCGGTGTTAGGCCGGAGCAAGGATGACATCATTCTGGGTGGTCCCGACCGCTACTTCGATCCTCTGGCGTTTACCATTCCGGCCATTGGATTCCTGGGCTCATCGGGCCGCAACCAGCTTCAGGGGCCCAACCAGGTGAACGTGGATATGTCGCTCACCAAGGAAGCAGCCATGGGCTGGCTGGGAGAGACCGGAAAGATGGAGTTCCGCGCCGAGATGTTCAACATGCTCAACCACTCCAACTTCAATATCCCCGTCGGCGGGCGCTCGCTCTATACGGCCACTCCCACGGCTCCCACGGATGCCTTGGCTGCCAGCGCAGTTCCGCTGGATACCGCGGGCCGTATTGACCGGACCATCAATCAGTCCGGGCGCAACTTCCAACTCGCGCTGAAGCTGATCTTCTAGCGCATTGTTACAGTTGCTGTATCAGAGCCTCGACCGCCAGGGAGGGGGCACGCTTGCCGGATACAACAGCCCGTTGAATGTGCCCCCTCCCTGGCGGTCGGGGCTCTGATACGCCATAAGTCAAAATGGTCTAATTGTTAAAATGGTCTGGGATGCGAACGGGGACCAAGCCGATGCTGGCTTGGTCCCTTTTTTGTGCTGACGCGGGCCTTTTTGTGCTGGCGCGGGAAAGTCCGGCAGTTGGTCAGTTGGAATCGCAGGTCGAATTGTTACCTGCACGGCTGGTAGACACTACCCCGTCACTCACGGGTAATCCCGTTCAGCTTCCCAGAAGGGGACTTCTTGGGAGTTTTTGCTTCTCTTGCGATGACTCTACACTAGCCGACTAGGCAGGATCTATTTCTCCAAAGGACTGCTTCGGAGTGCATGTGCCGGAATGGTTATTTGTCGCTTTTGATCCTGCCAGACTCTTGTCTTACAATCCCAATCGACAGACATGGGCATTTGAACCGAAAGGAAATCTTTCCGGCGCAACTGCTGTTAGAAATTATCTGAGAGATAGAACACTCACAACGGTTTTGGTTTACGGAGCGACCGGAATGGTGACCGGACTGCTCTGTTTTCCGCCGATGCTGAACACCACGACGATGTTGGGAGCGGTACGCGTGCCGGGAGGAACCCGCACGTTGATCTGATTCAGTCCCACGAATCCCGGTGCGGTGCCGGAAAAAGTGACGGCGGCTGGGATGCCATCCACGGTAGCGGTTGCGACCGTAGCGGTCTGGTTTCCGGTGGACGGCGCGCCGGTGGCCAGCGGGGGCGTTACCACGCCCAGTCCGGTTGCGAAAAAGACCAGAACTTCATCGGGGCGAGCAGGGTTCCCCGGCGAGACTGGAATGAAATTCTGGTGCAGGACCGCTGCAGTTCCAGTGCCCTGCTGATTCAGCGTGAAGACGCCTGGCGCAAATGCATCTATAGGGACTGCTTGCTGCGCGCTGCTTTGCCCTCCCGCCGCGACCACGATAGACGCGGACGTCTGCCCCGCCATCTCAAAAGGAATCTGGATGCCCAACTGGCCCGGCGTCGAGTAGAACATCGGCGCGGCAATTCCGTTGAGAGTAACGCTCGCTCCTCCCAGCGTCGTTACCAGTCTGCCGTTCGGGCCGAAGCTTGAGGAAAGCACCGTGGACCCGTCGTTCAGATTCGTACCGAACACGGCGGCAATGGATCCCGGCGCAACCGGCGCGGGACTGGGAGCAAAGCTGCCGTTGTTGACCACTCCGCCGGGAAAGACGGCGGGAGCTGCTGTCGGCGGCACCGTCAACTGGGACAGAAATCAGTCGAAATCTCCCGTCGGCGAACCGCTGCGCCCAGCTACGTACAGCCCCGTGGAGTTTGACGCCATACCGGCCGTCAAGTCGTCGTTGGTGGAGCCGAATTGCAGCGTCCAAATCACGCTGCCGCTGCCGGAATACCTGCGTACAAACGGGTCGCTTAGCCCCGCCCGTGTCTGGCCTGGCAGCGTGGCGAATGTCGATCCTGCCACGTAGACGCCCGCTGCATCCGCGACCGCCGCCGACAGGGTCTCGGAAATCGTGAACGACTGCGTCCAGAGTTGGTTGCCGCCGCTGTCATATTTGCGAACCAAGCCGATGTTTTCGTTTCCCACGACATATACGTCGGTCCCATCGACGGCAACGGCTGCGGCGATATCGCCGCCCGCGGTGCCAGTCTGTTTCGTCCAGCCGGCATCCCCATTGGCGGCGTACTGACGAACGAATGCATCGTCCACTCCAAGGAAGGCTTGCGGCTGCCCCGGCAAGGTGCCGCGAACGGATCCGCAAACATGGACAAACGTAGAGTTGGCGGCAACGCATACCGGCTGATCCATGCCTGGGGAGCCGAATTGGCGGGTCCAAAGCAGGTCGCCGTTGGCGTCAAACTTGCTTACGAAAGCATCACCGCCTCCGGCGGCGGTTTGACCTGGCAGGGTTCCCTGTGTGGTGCCGGCTATGTAGATCCAGCCGGCGCCGTCCAGCGCCACGGCTGTGGAGTAATCGGCCATTGTAGTGCCGAATTGGCGGGTCCATATCGGTACTAGGTTTAGGTCATACTTCCGAAGGAAAATGTCGCGGCCTCCCACGCCAACACCACCAGGAAAGATGGCATCCGCGGCGCCCGTGACGTAAACAGACGTACCGTCCGTGGCCACCCCGTACGCAAAACCAGCGCCCAACTGGTCCGTCCAAAGCGGAGCGCCGCTGCCGCCGGGCCCATACTTTTGGACGAACGCATCAATTCCTCCGGAACTGGTCTGACCGAGCAGGCCACTCGTGCGTCCCGCGACGTAAACGCCCGTGGCGTCGGCCGCGACTTCAAATATCTCATCGAAACTGCTGGTGCCGATCCGTTGCAGCGGGCCTGCTGTCTGAGCACTGGCCGGCGTGGCCAAAACAAGGCCCAACAAGCTTCCAGCCAGACCTGCCAGAAAAATCTTCTTTAAGTATCTTGCGGGAAAGATGCCTGCCTCCATGATGTTCTCCTGAATGGCAAGTCTACATGCACTTTTCGCTGTCTCGAAGATACCAAATACTGCGGCGTGGGTCCACCTTTTCACTTCCAGGGGAAACAGGGTTCAGTCCTGCAAAGGTTAGAAAAGATGATTCGGAAACCATGTGGTTTTGACACGGGTAGGCTCGGCTCCGCCCGAATTGAAATGGAAGAGATTCCTGCCAAAGTTTTCCACCGGAGTTTCGGCACAGGGTGAACCAAAGTTGTGCGTTCAAAGATTACCCGCGAATGACGGCGCAGCGTTTACCTATCTGCCGTTTCAATTCCCGAGTAGTGCATCATACGAAACTATCCCGAAACGGCGTTCTGGAAAATGGATCCTTCTTAGTTGGCTAGGGTTTGGAGAACCCATGGCTCGCGATTCAAACTGACTCACTATCCGATGATTCCGATGCGGTGGCGGACTTGAGCGCGGAGGGTATGATTCCTGGCGCGCCGACCGTCCCGGCGTGCCGGGACGGCTACTCACGGTGGTGCCCTCCGGGCAACCGCGGAAGTCCCCCACGCTAAATTCTCTGTCCGCAAACAAGACCGCAAACAAGACTTGACACGCGGATTCCAATCGGTCATTCTCACACCATTCGGTGGAAATTTCTTTTGCCGTTCCAGGGTTCCTGATTCATTCGTTCCGAGGAGGAATTGTTTTCCATGCGCACTCTGATGAGGTGGGTAAGCCAGCCGCGGTTGAGTACGGCTATAAAGTTGCGCCCGGCTATCATGTTGAGCGCGGCGATCATGTTCGCTGCGGCGTTGCCTGCGCAGGCTCAGGGCCTGCCTGATGGCGCCGGAAAGGAAACGGTAGCCGGCATCTGCACGCAGTGCCATAGCCTGGCCTTTGTAACCGAGTCGCGGTTGAGCAAGGCCGATTGGGAGTATATCGTCACGGACATGATCGGACGCGGCGCGCCGCTGATGGAGGACGAGATTCAGCCGGTGATCGATTACCTCGCGGCCAACTTCGGCAAGGCCGTCGGCAAGATAAACATCAACACGGCCAAGGCGATTGACCTGCAAAAGAACCTGTCCTTCACGCCGCTCGAAGCCGAGGCGATTGTCAACCACCGCGAGAAGAACGGCAAGTTCACCGTCTTGGCGGATGTGCAGAAGGTAGCCGGAGTCGACGCGAAGAAGGTGGAGACGGCCAGGGATCGAATCGAATTTTAGGTTTGTGAGCGGGGGAATCTCGGCTGGGGATGGATCGCTCAAGGAGGCTTGAACATATGATGCGACGGCTAGTTGGAGAACTGTTGACCGAGAAAATCTCGCGGCGCGGGTTTGTCGCCGGGATGCTGGCGGCGGGCTACTCTGCTTCGGCAGCGCAATCCGCGGCGCAGTCCATCGCGCCACTGCAGGCAGGCGCCAAGGCGGCGGAGGAGTTTACGCGCACGGTGAAAGGCACGGGCGGCGAGCTGATGGCCGATCAGATTGTCGAGACCGGCGCCAAGTATATCTTCGTCAGCAACGGCTCGGGCCTCGGGCCGCTGTGCGACGCGTTTGTCTCCCGCCCGCAGTTGCAGTCGATCCAGGCTACGCACGAAGGCCAAGTGGTGGCGCAGGCGGCGGGCTATGCGATGGCGTCGGGCAAAGTGGGCTACTGCATGCACAGCCGCGTGGGTCTGCCGCACTCCACTTCCAACATGTACAACGCGCACAAGGATCGCACCCCGCTGATCATCCTGTCCGACCACGCCGATACGGCGCGCGAAGGCACCGACAGCCATGAAGATGTGGACAGTTGGATCGAGGCTGTGGCGCAATACACCAAGCTGCGCTGGGTCGTCGAGCAACCGGATCGCATCCCGGAGTGGATTCGCAACGCCTACAAGATGGCTACGGTGATGCCCTGCGGTCCCACCTCTCTGCGCATCCCGCGCGACCTGCTGTATAAGGAAAATGTAACCAGCACCATCTATTCCGGCAAGGCTTTCAATATCCCCATGAACCTGCGGCCCGATACTGCGGAGGTGGAGCGCGTCGCCAGAATGCTGATCGAGTCCACCTCGCCCATGCTGCTGGTGGGCCCGGAGGCCACGCAGTGCAAGGCCGAGCAGCCGCTGATCGAGCTGGCTGAAATGCTGGCGATGCCTGTAACGCAGGCGCGCAGCTTCCACGCTGATTTTCCGAACTTCCACCCGCTGCACCTCGGCGAATTAAACAACCGAATGCGCTTTCCCAAGGAGATTGACCTGCTGTTCAACTTCGGCGCGCGCTCACCCTTTGGCGGCGCGTTCTCGCGGCGCGCAGCGTTGATCCAGGCCAGCGTTGATCCAGGGGCCATCGGGCGGCAGACGCCGTTGCGCGGAGCGCTGGTGGGCGATCTGAAGAAGGTGGCCGAGGACCTCGTCGCGGCGGTGAAGAGCATGGCCACCAAGCAGGACTTGGAGAAGCGCACGGCGCAGCGTCGCGCGGATTGCACGGCCTACACCGGCAAACTGCACGCCTCGCAAGCCGCGGCGGCCCGACGCGCTAACGGCAGTCCGGTTCCCTGGCAGCGCATGATGATTGAGTTTGCGGACCAGTTGGAAAAGGATGCGGTCATCGTGGACGAAGTGGGCACGGAAGCGAAGGTTCTCACTTACTTCAACTACGCCGAAAAGGGCGGGATGCACAAGATCGGCCGTACCGAGGGCCGCGCGCTGGGCTGGGGCGTGGGTGCTTCAGTCGGCGTGAAGCTGGCGATGCCTGATCGTCAGGTGGTCTCCTTCCAGGGCGACGGTGGATTCTTGTTTGGCCAGACCGACTCGCTGTGGACGATGTCGAAATACGACATCCCCGTGCTCACGGTGATTCTGGACAACCGCACCTACGAGGAAACACGCTGGCAGATCATGGGCCACATGGGCCCAGCCGGCAAGAACAACCGCGACTACATCTCGCAGTTAACTCGTCCCGTCGTGGCCTATACCAAACTGGCCGAGGCCTATGGCATCAAGGGCGAACTGGTCGAGAACTCCGAGGACCTCAAACCTGCGATCGCCCGCGCACTGAAAACGTTGAAGGACGGACGTCCGTATATGCTGGACGTACACCTGAAGACCTTCGGCGTGGGAGCGGAAAACCCGTGGTCGCCGCATTACTCCCTGGCCGCCACGCGCACCAGAAACGTATAGCTAAAATTGACGCTGGCAGCGAACACCGGGCAGGTTGGACGACTCCCGCAAGGGAATCGTTCAGACCCACCCGGTGTTCCTGTTTTTAGGCTTGGAATACGTGTTGCAATTCAATCTGGGGTTTTGTAGCATACGTGCATCGTGCAGAATCGCGGTTTGCGGAATCAGGGCCCTATTGAGATCTGAATCGTCCAAAACAATGGGTCAGTTGGCTTTGTCGACAAGGCTGGTGGTCCTGCTTGCTGCGCTGCAAACTTATGAGTTTTTTTACACTAGATCGATTGCTTGAAAGGAGTAGTCTCCACATGAAGCATGGAATGGGTCGATGGTTGCTAGGGCTGGTGTTAGTTCTTTCGGGTGGGATCGGCGCGATGGCGCAGCAGACGTTGAACGGGGTGCCTGCTCAGTTGGTTTCCTATCCGGACACAATTATCCACAATGGCAAGATCGTCATCATGAGCGACATGTCGCTCTCAAATTCACTGGGCCGCACGGTGCAGGCCATGGCTATCAAGGGCGACCGCGTCCTGGCCATCGGCTCCGACGCTGAGATGATGAGTCTCTCTGGTCCCCAGACGAAGAAGATTGACGTCAAGGGCCACTTCGTTTCGCCTGGGATCATCAACACCCACACCCATCTTCACGATGCCGCCGTCAACACCTGGGCGCGCAACCATCCGGAGAAGACGGAGGCCATCCGCAAGAATTTCACCGTTACCGGCAAAACCTTCGATGACATCACCAAGGGCATCGAGTTGGTCATCAAGGAACAGATGGCGCGACCGATCCCCGGCCAATGGGCCTGGATCGATCTGCCGACTGGGCAGTCCGGGTCGGGTCTTGGCATCGACTATCTGATGAAGAAGACGATGAGCCGCGATCAGTTGGATAAGCTGGCTCCCAAGCTCCCCGTTTTTGTCGGCGCGCACCCGGCGTTTTTGTGGAACACCGCTGCGCGCAATGCGTTCCTCGACTGGTATGAGGTCGAACCGACCGACGCCAATGAGAAGAAAGCCATCACCATCGACACCACCATGGGCCGCTCGCTGGTGGCGGACTTCTACTTCGATAAGCACATGGGCGAGCTTGCCAACGTCATCCGCGACTATCTGGAATATCAGACTGTCGTGGGCATGACCACGTTCAGCTCGCACATCGTCGGCCTGCGCAAGATGCCCGCCTATACCCAACTGGTGCAGGAAGGCCGCATGCCGGTGCGCTTCGCATTCTCCAACCGCTATTGCCAGCAGATCGAAGTGGACATCCCTGGCTGCTTCCTGCGCGCCGGTGATTACGCTGGTCTGGGTGATCGCACCAATTACTTCTGGAACGTTGGCATCACGCTGGGCGGCATCGATAACGGCCCGCCGGCTGTCTGCACGACGATGGAAGCCCCAGCCGAGTTCAAGGCCAAGGAAGAGTGCATCATTCAGCCTGGCAATGAATATTGGAAGGCCGTCTACGCGGCGATCCGCTCGCGCTACCGCTATGTGGTCAACCACTCCTGGGGCGACAAGGGTGTCGATTACGTTCTCGACATCATGGACGAGTTGATCAAGGACAACCCGGAGAGCTTCAGCAATGAGTTCTTCAAGTCCCGCCGCTTCACTAGCGACCACTGTGGATTCTATCCCACCCCCAGCCAGCTTCCCCGCATGGCGAAGTTCGGATGGATGGTCAGTTGCACCACCAACGCGCTCACGCGTAGCGCTCCGTACCTGCAAATCTACGGCATGAAGTACGAGAACCGCCTGGCACCCATCGCCAGTACCATCAAGGCCGGCGTTTACGCGACGTTTGAAGCCGAGCTGGGTGTGGACATGTCCAGGCCCGAAAACACCGTCGAGCCGATGCATCTCGACGCCAAACCTTTCATCACCCGCATCAACCGCTGGGGCGACACCATCTCCAAGGTGGACGCAGTGGATCGTGAAACGCTGCTCAAGATGAGCACCATCTGGGCCGCCTTATACGTTCTGCGCGAGAAGGAACTGGGATCGCTCGAGCCGGGCAAGTTCGCCGACTATGTGGTCTGGAACAAGGACTACCTCACCGTGCCGATCGACGAGTTCCAGACGATCTATCCGCTGATGACCGTGGTGGGCAACAAGACCATGGTTCTGCGCGAAGAGTTCGCCAGGGTTCTGGGTCAGCCCGCGGTTGGCCCTCAGGCCAAGTGGGACTTTATAGACGACAAACCCGAGGCGGTCGATTTGCTGAACCCCGGGGGCAGCGGCGAATAGTTGGCTCGATATCAGCTTGACGCTGATTCGTTAACCCTCGATTTGTCGTAATCACCAATCTGGGGCTGGTGGCGTTTCCCTGATAGAGACGCCTTGCCAGCCCCTTTCTTTCTGTTATTTTGTTCATTTCATTTGGTGTTAATATTGTTTAAGACGGGGTAATTGGTCTACTCACGCCGTGGGCGTGAGGTGCTGGATGCTGTCCCAAGGCGACGGATATCAGCGAGCTGTCTTAACGTGTTGCGCAGGCAGCGCGATGAAATCAAAGTTCATATTATCCAAGGAGGCATCTTACGATGTCAGCTAGATTGCACACGGCCCCACTTGCTGTAACGGCGGCGATTCTCGCCACACTGGCTTTCGCTACGTTCTGGGTGATTCGTGGCGGGTCCGTACAAAATTCAGAATTAGCCAAGAACTCCGAAGTCGCGCGCCGCGGTGGCTCAACGCAGTTGGTGGGCGTTACACCCATGCAGACGACGGGTGGAGAAATGTGTGAATGGATGCCGGCCAGCGCCAGCGCTTCCATGTCGGCAGCGATGCTGCAGTCCGCTCCGGCGGCTGGCGGCGCCGCTTCCGTTCATCTGGACCGCGCGCCGGTTCGCGAATTGAAGGACACCTACCCAACTTACAGCGCCATCGCGCAGGACGCCCGCACCGGCGACATCTTCATGCAGGACGAAAATCTGTTCGGCATCCGTGTGTTCGACCGCAATACCAACACACCTCCCAACGCCGCGTTCTCCGAGCCCAAGCGTTATTTGGGCGGACACAACACCAAGCTGGAGTTCAATTGTGGTCTGTACATTGACCCCAAGACCGGCGACATCTATTCGGTGAACAACGACACCACGGATTTGCTGGTGATCTTCGAGGCCAAGGCCGAGGGCGATGTCAAGCCCAACCGCGAGTTGAAGACACCGCACGGCACCTACGGCATCGCCGTCGATGAGGAAAAGGGCGAGATGTACATGACGGTGGAGCACACCAACTCGATCGTCGCCTATCCCAAAGCCGCCAAGGGAACCGACAAGTTCCTGCGCGAAATTCGCGGCCTGAACACCAAGCTGGCCGATCCGCACGGCATTTCGCTGCACACCAAAAAGAACTTGATGCTGGTTACCAACCACGGCAACACGCTCGAGGGAACCGCGCCCACCTACGGAAAATTCCTCCCGCCCTCCATCACGTTCTATCCGATGGACGGCGTCGGCAACATCGCGCCGGTCAGGACCATTGCCGGTCCCAAGACGCGCTTGAACTGGCCCGCGCACATCTGGATTGATGAGGCGCGCGAGGAGTTTTACGTGGCCAACGACGCCGATCATTCCATCCTGGTGTTCGGCATGGACGATGATGGCGACGTGGCACCGCGCCGCATGATTCGCGGACCCAAGACGCAGATCCGCAATCCCATGGGCGTCTTCGTCGATTTGAAGAACGATGAGCTGTGGGTCTCCAACATGGGCAACCACCGCGCCACGGTTTACGCGCGCACGGCCAACGGCGATGCCGAGCCCAAGCGCGTGATCCGCAGCGCCCCGACCGAGAAGATCGCGCAAGCCATCGGCAATCCCGGCGCCGTGGGTTATGACAGCAAGCGCGAAGAAATTCTCGTGCCCAACTGAGTGGCTCACCCGCAAATTGCGGTTTTCGCCAGGCTGGCGAAAGAAAACTCCCCAACCACCCGTTTGCTGGCAGGCCAGAAGACTTATCTGAGCCGCACCATGCATGACGTACGCTACGATCCCGTCAATGACGAGATGCTGGTTACCAATCCGTTTGCCCGCGCGATTCTGGTTTTCCGCGGCGGAGCCGATGGCGAGGAAGCTCCCGTGCGCATCATTCAGGGCTCCAACACCATGCTCGGCGATCCCAAGCGTTACGCCGGCGGTCCCGATCGCGTCGAGGTTAATCCTGTTCACAACGAAATCTACGTTCCTGACGGCTCGCGCGTATTGGTTTATGATCGCCGGGCGACCGGCAACGTCGCGCCCATCCGCGTGCTCGAAGGCCCTGATACGCTGCTGGACGATGAAGGCACATTGGCCATTGATCCAATCAACAACATCTTTGCCGTCGCGCAGGATACGGTCCTGGCCGGCGCCACGAAGATGGCCCACATCCTCACCTTTGCCCGTATGGCGGCGGGCAACACCAAGCCGCTCGGTGAAATCGCCGGTCCAAAAACGGAGATCATCCGCATCAATCAGTTGCAGATGCATCCGCCGAAGGGCTGGATTATTGCAGCGCAGCCTGGATTCATTGATGTTCAGAAGCCGGAAGGCGTATTCATCGGCGTCTGGCACATCAAGGACAAAGGCGATGTCGCTCCCCGCTTCAAGATCGGCGGCACAGCCAAGGGCGTAATGTTAAAGCCTCGCGGCGTGGCCATCAACGTCAAACATAAAGAGCTGCTGGTGGCGGACATGCGCTTGAACGCCATCCTCACCTACTCGGTTCCTGAACTTTTCTAACCTGATTCGATAAACATTAAAGGCCCGCGGATGATTCCGCGGGCCTTTGTGTTTTATCAGAGCCGCGACCGGAGGGGAGCGATGGCCCCGGTAGCTCGTGATGTTCGCGCGACCTCTCCCTTCCCGTCGCGGCTCGATCAGATCATCGCAGATCGCTGGCTCGCTCCACCAGCGCGACGGCGTGCGCGGAAGCAAGATTCGGTGTTACGCCCTCACTGGTCTTGGCCTTCACACTGACCCGGGCGGGATCAATGCCCAGCGCGAAAGCGATCCGCCGGATGATTTCTTCCATGTGCGGCGCGAGCTTTGGTTCGTCCAGCACCACCACTGAGTCGATATTGCCAATACTCCAGCCGGCGTTGGTGATCAGTCGCCGCGTGTGTTCCAGAAATGTCAGGCCCGGCGTGTTCTTCCATTGCGGATCGTTGTCTGGAAAGTGTCGGCCAATATCCCCGAGCGCGACGGCACCCAGCAGTGCATCGACGATGGCATGGCAGAGCACATCGCCATCGGAGTGTGCGATGGGCCCACGCGGCGCAGGCAGCGCGCAACCGGCCAGAACCAGCGGCAAGCCCTCGGCTAGCCGATGAGTGTCATATCCGATCCCGCAACGCGTGTGAGTAGTTGGGTTGTTCATGATTTCCAGGCGCCCTTTTCGTCGCTTTCTTTCGCCGCCGCTCTCTCTTGATCGAGGTAGAAGCGCGCCAGTTCCAGATCAGGCGGCGCGGTGATCTTGATGTTGCGTGGCGAGCCGACTACCACGGTGACTTCGGCCCCCAGTCGCTCCACCAGGCTGGCCTCATCGGTACCTGTGTACTGGTCCGAGCGGGCGCTATCGAAGGCTTCCATTAACAGTCGGTAGTGGAACACCTGTGGCGTCTGCGCCAGCACAATCCGCTCGCGGGGAATGGTCGCCGTGATCCGAGTGCGCTCCACCTGTTTGACGGTATCCACGCACAGCACGCCGAGAATGCTCGCCTTCGTGCGCGCGGCCTCGGCGATCACCGAGGATATTTCACTGACCGAAACAAACGGGCGCACGGCATCATGTATGGCGACCAGCGCGGTGTCGGCGGGCAGAGCGCGCAGAGCATTTTCCACCGACTGCTGCCGGCTGTCGCCGCCCTTCACGATGGTGATCTGCTTGCTGATTTTCGCCAGGCGGACCATCTCAGCGATCGCCGCCTGATCCTCCTCGCGAGCCGCGAGGTAGATGGCGTCCACGTCGGCGCAGGCATCAAACTTCCGCAGCGTGAGCGTCAGGATGGGTTCGCCATCGAGGCGTAGGAACTGCTTCCGCGTGTGCCCCATGCGCACGCCTAGCCCAGCCGCCGGAATGATGGCGATCACTTTTCCGTATGCGCTCATCTCAGTAATTCATCACTTGTACAGGCTGTCGATGTAGCCGCTCGTGTCCAGCTCCTTGATGAAGCTGTCGTCGTAGAAGTCCTCCACCTTGAACCGGCGCATTCCGGCGGTGTTGTAGAGCTCCATCACCTTCTTGATTCCCGGCACGTGTGGATAAGGCTTGCGCGGCAACTTGGTCATGTCGCGGAACAGTAATTCCTGCTGCTCGCGGTCATTGATGCCGTACCACTTGTTGATGGAGCTGAAGACCACCGTCTTATTCTGCTTGAGCATGGCGATGGCCTCCACCGTGGCGCGCAGGAAGCGGCGAACGGTGTCGGGGTTTTCCTGCACCCACTTGCGCGAGGCCGTAACGCCGGAGCCAGGAATGGGGATGTTGTATTGACTCAGGTCCACCAACGCGCGATGGCCCTTCGACAGCGCCATGGTGTAGACCAGCTCATCGGCGACGAAGGCGTCGACGGTGCGGTTCTCAAAGGTGTCCAGAGCCAGCGCATTTTCCATCAGGGCGAGATCCTGATCCGGGTTCCAGCCCATGATCTGCGCGAAGGCCAGCGCCTCAAAGTGGGTCATCGCGCCGAAGCCGGAGTAGCCGAGGCGCTTGCCCTTGAGCTGCTCGATGGAGGTGATGTCCTTGTGTGCCACGATGTGCCAGCGAACAATATGGTCGGTGGAGGCGAGGATGATGCGGTCGCCGGCGGTGGCGTCGGTGGCGCGACTCACGGTCATGGGCGAGCCGCCGCCGATGGAGAAATGCACTTGGTTACTTTGCCCGATGCGGTCCTTGGGGATCATCACTCCCGCACGCGCGGCGCGCGCCGCCGCGCTGGCGGTGATGAACTGCTCGACCTCCAGACCGTGCTTCTTGAAAATCCCAGCATCCTGCGCTACCGTGAAGATCAGTTTATTCAGCGAGACATCGCCCAGGCTTACGCGTACCTTGATCAGCTCCTGAGCGTGCGCGGGCGGGGACATTACAGCCAGGGCAAGCATGGCTCCCAAAAATAAAATGGCCAACCGTTTGATCGACATAGTGGCATCTCCCTTATTGATACTTTTGGTTGTCATTCTGAGCGTAACGAAGAATCTGCTTTTTCCCAACGCCCAAAGTAAAACAGATCCTTCGCTATGCTCAGGATGACAGCGATTGTGTAACGTAAAAGGGCGGGCTGGCCAGCTTATGCCGGACAGCCCGCCTTATTATTACACAGGGTTGAAATCAATGCTTAGCCTTCGCCGCCCAGCTTGAACTCCTAGTGGGTGAAGAAGAAGCAGGTGGCTTCCGGCATCATGTCCATGAGTTCCATGACCACCAGGCCGTTTTGCGCATTCACCTTCACGGGCTTGGACGCTGGATCTTTAGCGGAGGTCACAATGGTGTTCATGCGTACGGCGTAGGGCTTGGCTTCGAGCGTGACCTGAAACAGGAGGTATGCAACCAAGCCGTCCGGCAGCCCTGCTGCCGCTTTGGCATCAGGCAAAGCGGCGGTAACGGTGAGCTTAGAACGGGTAACGCCTTTGTCGTCGGTCTTGCCTTCCGTTACGACTCCCTTTACGTCGGCGCCGGATTCCTCCGCAGCCACGCCGGGCGAGAGCTTTTGAAACTTCAGCGTGTTGCTGACGAAGTCGATGTCTACCGTGATCTCCTTCACCGGCATCTTGGGGTCCGGCGTGTAGTAGAGAGGCAGCATGAGCATCGACCCCGGCGTTCCGGTGATTTCGCCCACGGCGACACGCGGCGCGGGCGGAGGAGGTTCTTCCTTCACCGGCGCAGGTTTCGCTTCCGGACCGCCCATCTGCATTTGCGCCATGGCCAGAGGCGCGCTCAGCAGCGTTAATGCAATGCTAAGATAAAACCGACTTCTGCAATTAGTGTTTGATCGAATCATGCTTTCCTCTTTTTAGACAATCTAGTCAAGAATCTCCGGTCTAGTTAAACATTTCGGGGAAATAGAAAGTCATCACCGAATTCAAGCGCTTATCGCTGGCGATGATGCTCTTGTTCTTTTCATCGATGGCCACGCCGCGCGGCATCTGAAAAATGCCGTTCGGTCCGCCGATGGTCCACAGCGGAGGATTGTTGCCGCCTTCCGCGTAGCTCCAAATGCCCAGGTAGGATTCCGGACCAGTCAATGCCTCACCCGTGGGACGGTTGGTTCCCAAAATCAGTTTCTTCTTGGGATAGACCGCAAAAGGACCGCCCAGCGACCGGGGTCCGCCGACCATCATCTTGGGAGCCACGTTGCCGTTGTCGGTGCGGTTGAAGATGCGGAAAGTAGTGCCACCACCCCCGCCGCCGCCGCCGAAGCCACCGCCACCGGCCACGATGATCAAGTTATTCAGCGCATCGCCCGCCACGGCGGCCGCGCCGAGGCCGGTGTTCTTGCCTTCGAGTACGCGGATGGGAGCGGTGTCGCCATTGGCACGCCGGTCGAACACCAGCAGGTAATCGCCCTGTGGGACGTATATCTCGTTGGCCACCGCGTTCAGGCCCAGACGATCCGGGTCCGTCAGGCGTGTCTTCGAGCCTTGAATCACGCGCACCGGCGGCTCCTGTCCGTTAGCCGCGCCGCGGAACGTGAGAATGGCCTGCGCGAATTGCTGCGGCACGATGAACTCGTCGTTGACCTCATCGTAGGAGATGGCGTGCATGGTGCGACCGAGCAGCGTCTTCTGGCCTTCAATCTTGCGGACGGGCTGAGAGTTCTGGTTCGCCATCCTGGCGAATACCGCGATCTGCGGATGGGCCACTCAGTTAGGCACCAGAATATGTTCGCGCTTGGTGTCGTAGGCGACCGGATGCGGGTTGCCGATGCCCAGCGCCGGCTCGCCCAGCGGTCCGGAACGAATGATGCGCAGCGGAGCGATGTCGCCGCTGGCGCCGAGCGGATAGACCGTCGCCGAGTGGTTCATGAAGTTCGCGGCCCAGACTTCCTTGTTCTTGGCATCCACCCAGACGCCGGTGGGATTGCCCAGCATGGTTTTCGGTCCCTGGATTTTGCGCTTCGGGGCCACGTCTCCGTTGGCGGTTACGTCAAACACCAGCAGCGAGCTGTCCATATCATTGGCCACGTAGAGCTCGCCGTTCACTTCATCCACAGCCAATCCCGTCGGCCAGTTCATTTGGGTCTTGGGGCCGGTGATAACGCGGAGGGGAGGCACATCGCCCTTGGCCTTCAGGTCGTGGACGATGATCGAAGGCGGCAGGCTGCGGCCCGAACCGGCGATGGCGTTCTCGCGTTCCAACGGCCAGTTTTCCTTCGGGGCGTTTCCGCGGCCCCTGCCCAATTCGCCCGCTTCGCGCGGCTTGCGCGAGCTGACCGCGCCGTGGTTGGTGATGAACATCCAATTATTCTTGGTGTCGAGCGCGATTCCGTGCGGGTCGGCCAATCCCGTCTTCTCGCCCTGTAGAAGTCGGATGGGGGACTCATCCTTGGTAGCGTATTTCTTGAACACGACCATGGAGCTGTCGTGCTGTAGCGTGAGGAACATCTCTTCGGCGGCCTCATGCACAGCGATGCCGAATGTCCCGTGCGGCGTGTAAAGCTCGCGCGTAGGCGGCACATCGCCCTTGGCCTCGCGGCTGAAGATGACCAGCGTGTCCACCGTGTCATTGTTGACCGCGTAGATGTCGCCGTTCTTGGGGTCGATGTAGAGTCCGCACTGAAACTCAATCTTGGTGTGATCGCCGGCCAGCACACGCTTCGGCTCGGTCATTCTCGCCGACGGCGGGGTATTGGCGGTGCGGTCATATACCAGAATCTGGAAGAGGTTCTCGTCGGTCAGAACCACTTCGTTGTTGATGGGATCGACAGCCACGGAACTGTAAGCGGCATAAGGATCACGAATCGTGCGAATCGGTTTCAGGTCGCCGCGGTTGATCGCCTGACGTGCAGTTGTGGAGGCGGTGCGCTGATCGGCGCGTTGCTGCAAAGCCGCGACCAACTTCTCCTCAGCGCTCGCTGGCATCCACTCGCACATGGGCGCGCCGTCAACACCGGGCATCTGGTCGATTGACACCAGTTGAGCCTGGCCGGTCGCCCGGCGGGCCAGCGCTTTTGCCGGATTAATGGACGCCTGCTGGCTGCTCAGGAACACTCCGGTTGCCAGGAGCGCCGTTAGGGCCATTGCCCAAAGGGTTGCGACACTGAATCGGATTTCTGGACGAATCATTTCACTTTTACGCACGGACATAAACGGGGGCCTCCATGCCATTAAAAAAAACGAGCAATATGAACAAGCGAAACTCCCGCAATTCTATCAGATACAGCGGGTTGGACGCCAGCGTTTTGGGGACTAAAAGCGCAAGTCCCGGCAGGCAGTGGGGGAACTGGAGATGCTGCTCCGGCGAGTACGCCGAGCCGTTCCAGTTAGTCATGCCCATTGTGATGCGACTGGCGTCAAATTGGGTGTCTCGCCAGCACCAGGATGTTAGCGACTGCGTTGGCTACAGTCCGCCGTAAACGATCGTGCCGCCTACGATGGTCGCGGTTACGGTCATCTTGTCGATCTGGCTATCCGGCACGGTCAGGAAATCCGCGCCCAGCACGGCCATGTCGGCGCGCTTGCCTTTTTCGATGGAGCCGAGCATCTTGTCTTCGTCTATGTAGCGCGCCGCCCACAGTGTCTTCATGCGCAATGCCGTCGGGCGGTCAATGGCCTGGTCGGGGCCCCAGACGCGGCCCTTGTCATCCTTGCGCGTGATGTAGTGCTGCATTTCTTCCCACGGATCAACGCCCTCGATGTGAACCTTGAAGCCTCGCTTGATCAGCTCCGGCACGGGTTGGATGTCGTGGATGCGGTCGCCGTAAAGTTCCGCCGCATTCGCCGGGTTCTGCCACATCTTGCCGAGACCCTTGCGGAAGTCGAGCTGCTCCATCTTGGGATAGAGCCGCGCGTCCCAGAATAGATTGTGATCGAGGCCGAAGGGGCGGAACGTCTGCTTCATCACCATGTCGGGCTGATTCAGTCCCGCCTCGATGCCGTCGAGCCATATCTTGGTCGAGAGGTCCCCGACGTTATGGATGCCGATGCTGTTCCATCCATACTTGGTGGCCACCAGCAGGTTGTTCCACTCCGTGAGACTCTTGTCGATCTTGGGATCGTCAAATTGGTTGTTGTGCGGACCATAGCCGATCCAGGTGTTCTGCCCGTGTCCGGGGAAGGCCAGCCCGCCGGAGCGAAGTTTAGCGTCCAGAGTAAGCGCGCTGCCCGTGTCGGCGTTGCCGTCCATCGCCGCCAGGCCCGCGCCCACGATCTGCACCATGTCGCCGAGGCCAAAGTCCACGATGTTGCCCAGCCGCCGCAGATAGGCTTCCGCGTTGGGGTTCTGGCGCAGGAAGTCATGGGCCGCGTACACGCGCATGGTCAGCTCATTGCGGTGGTAAAGAATGTTCACTACCGAGAGTGCGAAGCCCTGCGTATGGGCCACCATCGAGGTGATGCCCTTCTTGCTCAGGTTCTCGAACATGTCCTTCTGCTCTTGCAGCATGGCTTCGTCGATCCTGGGCCACGGTCGCAGGTCCCAGCCCGCCACGCCCATCGCGTGTCCGTAGATCTGCCCGTTGGGACGCCCGCTGGTGTCCTTGATGATGGATGGGTGGTTCATGCCGCCCGGTGTGGATGCCGCCACTTTGTCGAGCATCAGGGTATTGACCACCATGTCGAACGATGTGGTGTTGATGGCCACGGGATGGCGCGGCGAGATGGGGTCGAGGTCGGCGCGGGTCATGGCCATGATGTCCGGCGCCTCGTCCGGCGGTCGGATGTAGATGGGCTGCCCGGCCGGCTGTGTCTCAACATATCGCTTCACGGCGTCGAGCAACTCTTTCTTGGTCTTCAGGTCCCGCATGGTGCCCAGCACCTTGCCGCCGATCAGCGTCTCCTTGTAGAGATTGCCCGCGATCATGTCGTTGTCGGCGTCGGTGGCGACAAAGCCGGGGATGACCGTGCGCCCCTTCAGATCGAACACCCTCGTCTCGGGCCCCTTCAAGCGCAGCACGTCGGCGTCGCTTCCCACGGCCAGAAATTTGCCGTCGCGCACCGCCACGGCCTGCGCCTTCGCGAAGCTCTCATTCACGGTGAGAATGTTTCCATTATGGAAAATCGCCTGCGGATAGGAGAGCAGCTCCGCCGGCACGCTCTGCGCGGGAGCAGATTCCAAGGCGAGCAGGGAGGCGATCAGGGCAAAACAAATGGCGAGCGATTGCTTGCGTATCATGCGATTCCTCCAATGACGTATTGCAACTAATGCGTGAAGAAGAAGCAGCCGACGATGACCGGCTCCTGCGTGATCTTCACCAAGCCGTACTCCACCTGCGCCTGCGGGCTGTCGGGCAATATCGGCTGATCGTCGATCCACGCCTCGGGGTTAATGCGAATCACCTGGTCGGGAGCTGGGTCAGCGACTTTGAAAAATAACGTGGCGATCTGGCCGCTGGGAAACGCCGCGTCACTTCCGGCGGGCATCTCGAAATTCATTTCCAGCATTTGTTCGTCGCCTGCCGCCTGGCTCCCAGCGGCCTTCATCTGGAGCTTCACGCGCCGCGAGAGATAGGCGTCTTCCATGCGCACATAGGACAGCACCTCGCCGGGAAACGGGAAACGCGCACGCAGCCTCTTCACATTGCCCGTGCCGGACTTCTGCGCGAACAGCACCATGAGACTGACTTCATTGCCGGGTTGGACAAACGCCTTGCTAAAGCTAAGCGTGTAATCCGTCTCGCGCGGCGGCGGGGCGTCGTCAGGTGAATACGCATCCTGCCCCCGCGCCACCGCGCAAATCAGAGCGAACGCAGCGAAGCCATACAGTAGCGCCCGGCCCGAACGAGTAAGAATCTTCTGCATTTCGACCCTGACCCCCATCTACAACGTGCCGTAGACAATCCTGCCATCCACCACTGCGGCGACCACCGGAATCTTGCCGATCTGATTCTCCGGGATGGTCATGTAGTCCGCGCCAAGTATGGCCAGATCGGCCTTCTTGCCCTTCTCGATGGAGCCGATAATTTTTTCTTCGCCGATGTAGCGCGCCGCCCACACGGTAACCATCTTGAGCGCGGTAGGCCGGTCAATGGCCTGGTCCGGTCCCCAGACGCGCCCGGCTTTGTCGCGCCGCGAAATGTAGTTCTGCATCTTCTCGAAGCTGGCGTCCTCCATGTGAACCTTATACCCGCGCGAGATCAGTTGCGGCACGGGCTGCACATCATGAATCCTGTCGCCGTACAGCTCGACCGCCTTCTCGGGATACTGCCACATCTTCCCCAAGCCGCGGCGCACGTCGTTCTTCAGCATCAACGCGGTGTTCTTGTCATTCCAAAACATGTTGTGGTCCAGGCCAAACGGGCGGAAGCGCTGCGGCATGACCACGTTGGGATCATTCACCGCCGCGTCGATGGCCTCCAGCCACACCTGTGTTGCGCCATCGCCGACGTTGTGGATGCCCGTGGTATTCCAGCCATAGCGAACGGCCACCTGCACGTTCTCCCACTCGGTCAGATTGCTCTTCACGGCGGCATCGTCCCAACTACCGGTATTCTCGCCGAAGCCGATCCACTTGTTCTCGCCGTTTGGCTTGAAGCCGTAGCCGCCGGAGCGAACTTTCGGGTCCAGCGTCAACGCGCTGCCGATGTCGCCATTGCCGTCGGCGGACGCGAGGCCCGCGCCGACGATCTTCACCATGTCGCCCAGGCCGAAGTCCACGATGTTGCCCAGCCGCCGCAGATAGGCCTCCGCGAAGGGATTCTGGCGCAGGAAGTCATGAGAGGCGTAGAGGCGCATGTCCAGCTCGTTGCGATGGTAGATCACGTTCACCACCGAGAGCGCGTAGCCCTGCGTGTGCGCCACCATCGAAGTGATGCCGCGCTTGTGCAGGTTGGTGAACATCTCTTTCTGTTCCGCGATGGCCTTCTCGTCGATCACCGGCCATGGGCGGATGTCCCAACCCACTACGCCGGTGGCCTGTCCATAGAGCTGCCCGTTGGGCTTGCCGCTCGCGTCTTTGATGATGCCGGGATGCTTTTCGCCCAGGGGCATGCGCTCAATCACGCGGGCCAGCATCGACGAATTGACGATCATGTCGGAGGAAGTGATGCTCAGCACCATCCCGTTCTTCTGGCTAACCGCGTCCAGGTCCTTCGCCGTCAGTCGCAGAGAGTCCATGCTCTCTTCCTGTCCGCGCAGGAAAATATCCTCGCCCGCCGGACGCTTGGCGACGACGGCGGCAATCTCCTTGAGGACTCCGGCGCGGTCGAGCGACTTCACACCATCGCCAAGCTGGCGATTGATGAGCGTGTCTTTATAGAGATTGCCCGCGACCAAGTCGTTATCGGCATCGGTCATAATCATGCCCGGGATAACCGTCTTGCCGCCCAAGTCGATCACCCGGGTCTCTGGACCGCGCAGCGCAAGCGCTTGCGCGTTAGTGCCCACCGCAAGAAACTTGCCATCGCGGATGGCCACGGCCTGTGCCGTTGTAAACTGCTCGTCAGCGGTAAGGATTTTGCCATTGGTGAAAATAGTCTGCGGATAGCTGATCAACTCCGCGGGAACGCTCTGCGCCCCGGCGAGCTGACATATCCCCGCCATGGAAATAGCCAGTCCAAAAATGACGGCCAATGATTTTGGCATGTTGTTGGTCATAGTTCCTTCCTTTTGCCGATATAAAGTTTTGCCCCGCTCGCCTCTTGCCTGCGCCGGGTGAGTCGGGGCGCACCGCAAGAGTATACTCAAGCCCCGCCGTAATTTCCATTTCTGAAGCTGGTAGTTAGACGTGGCTTCGCCGCTGTGCGTTGCGCCGCTTGGAGATCATCTGAAGCAATTGCCGAATTTCCCGCGAGGCGCGAATCTGCTCCAGTGACTTGCGCGTCTTGCGCCGCCAATTGGGCACATCGGGAGAACTGGTGCCCGCGCCGGTTCCGGGAATGTTCTGTGGAGCGTCCTCCAGCCACAGGTCTTCCAGATTGATGAGCGCTGTTTTCGCCGGACTGCTGCCCAGATATTCCAGGCAGTGCGGTAATAGTTTGCCGGCCTCCGATCCGGTTTTGGCGCGAAGGGCGAAGTGGCGCGCCAGCGCGGCCACGGTTTTGCGCCGTCCCAACTTCTCCGCTGCCGCGCGCTCCCGCGAAAAAACGCCGAGGCGTTCAAAATCATCCACGTCGCGGCCCGCGACGTAGCCCGCGAAGGGCGGTGTGTCATGCGTGTTGAGGCTGGCCACGTCTGTTTGCGACGGAGCGCTGATCGGCGTGCGCGCGTTGGGCGAAACGGCGAACTGGAAGACGTAAAGCCCATGCGTCTGATGCCGTTTCATCGCCCGGTTCACCGCGGTGGGAACGGTGCCGAGATTTTCGCCGGCGATCACGGTGCGGGCGCGATGCGACTCGATGCTCAACACCGCGTACATCTCTTGGTGCGGATATCCCACGTAAACGCCCTGGCGCGTGTCGATCCCCTCTGGAATCCAATAGAGCCGGTGCAGTCCCATTACGTGATCGATGCGCAGCAAGCTGGCGTGCCGCATGTGATGTTGCAGGCAGTCGCGCAGATAGCGATACCCGTCGCGCCGGTTGGCCTGCGGGTCGAGCGGAGGAAACTCCCACTTTTGCCCATTCGGGAAGAGACCGTCGGGCGGTGCGCCCGCCGATGCGCGATGCGCGAACAAGCTCTGATGCCGCCAGACGTCGTATCCCTCCGGATGAACGCCCAAGGGAAAGTCCAGATACAGACCGTCTGCGCCGAGCGCTGCGTCGGAATTCCTGCGCGCGGCAGAGGACTTCGATATTTTTCCTAGCTGCCCTTCGGCCAGCCACTGGACATATTGGTGATAGACGACGCGCGCCGCTGCGGCATCGCCCGCCGTGATACATCCACTGCGCGGACGCGTCGGCCATTCGGTCCACGGCTCACTCCGCTGTTCCTGCAATGCGCGAAAGCGCGCGTAGTCCTGCAATTGCGGATGGGCTGATACGTAGTCGCGGAAGGCCTTGGAGCGCGTCGATTGAATGGAATTCCGATGCGTGCCGACATGCTCTGCCATAGCCTCCAACACGGTGCGCTTCAGGGCCATAGCCCGGCGGTAGTCCACCAACGGGGCGGAGCGAATCTCGCGAATCTGTTGCTGCCATGCCGTGGATTCAACGATCTGCAGCGCCGCACCTCGGTGCGTTGCAGAGGATTCGCTGAATTCCGGCTCGCTTGTGGGGTCTACATACAGCTCGTTCCAAAACAGGCGACTGATGGGTTTATAGGGGCTGGGCTCACAAGGTTCATCTAAAAAACTGGCGAGCAGGGGTAAGGTGCCGGTCAGCGCGCCGCCCATCTCGCGCACCCATCTGTGCAGCTTTCCTAGGGAAGAGAAGTTGCCCGTGCCCCAATCCCCCCGCGAACGCAGTGCGTATAAAGGGAGAAAGGCTCCCCACTTCTGCTGTGGCGTACCGGGTGGCGAATAGCAGCGCACGGGCGCGGCGATCACCAGCGTTTCGAGTGCATCGCTCCTATGCCCTGAATGCGTAATATCCAGCTTCAAGTGGTGGTAGCCGATGGGCAATCGCAGGCTGGGATTCAGACGTAGGGTACCAGCAGCGGCATGGGTGGCGGGCGAAGGTGTGAGCGCGGACGGTGGCAAATCCCGTTGCAGTGTCTCGCCGCTTTCCAGATGCAGCGTCAATCGGATTACACCGTGAGTTGCGGCGGAGGTTCGTTGCGCTGGAAGCTGCAACGCGATGCGCGACAGCCGGCCATCCCAGGAGATTTGCACGGGCGCAAGCGGTTCGCGGACAAGCTCCGCACGACGCGCGCGGATCGCCTCACGGGTCTCAGCCACGCCGGATAGCGCTGCGCCCAGCGCTTGCAGCGTGCCAATCAGCGCGTCCGTCGAGGCCGTCTGATGCTGCCCAAAGCAGTCGCGATAGGAAGTTTGTATATTATACAGCGCGGCCAATTCGCCGAGCGGCGGAAGAACCGAGCGCCGGGCATGGACCCGCGCATGGGTCGAAGAAGAGGTCATGGCTGGGCCGCGCTACTGGATCTGCCGGAGCGTGCTACTTAATCTGGTGGATCAGTTTTTCCAGAAATTTCTGCTGTTGCAGCGGCGTGCGCAACTCGCCCTCGATGAGCGCGAAGAAATAGGCGTCGAGAATCTTAGCCATGCGTGGCGAGCCCGGTACTACACCTTTTTCCGCGATCTCCTTTTCGGGCAGTTGTGAGCGCAACGGGAGATGCTTCTCAATGTAAGTCTTCAGCCGCGCCTGCACCTTGGCCGGCGCCGCCGCGGGATAGCCCGCCAGCAGGATCAGTAAATGGTCGGGCGCGGCCTTCGAGAGCAGATGGAAGGCTTTAGTGGGGGAGTTGCCATGCGTCCCTGATAGCTCTTTCGATAACTTCTTGGCCGCTGCTTCCAGCTTGTCCGGCAGCGCCGCATCCGTCGTGCGGAGTTGCAGGCGCTTCTGCAGTTTGGCCCGCTCCCCCGGTGCCAGCTTGCGCGTCAGTAGACGCAGGAACAGTGGGAACGATGGCGCGCGCATGTCATGCAGCGCCAGCATCAGAGCGGCCTTATTGATCTTGGTGATTAGCTGCCAATCGATGGAAGTCCTGTGCAGTTTGGAGCTCAATGCTGACAGCAGTTTTTCCTTTTCGAGCGTGCGCAGCAATTCCACCGGATGCGGCTCGCGGGCCCACTGGCGTATCTCCAAGCCCAGGCTTTCTCCGGAGGCTGACTCCAGTGTGTCGGTCGAGCGCGCGTTCTGAAACATCGCATTGGTTTTTGCGTCGAGCGCGAATCCGAGACGAACGCGGAAGCGCACGGCGCGAAACAGCCGCACCGGGTCAGCGAGGAAGCAGTAAGGATTCAGCGCGCGAATCTCGCGCTTCTCCACGTCGGCCACGCCGTTGGTGGGATCGAGTAACAATCCGCGTGAATTGGGAGTCAGCGATACCGCGATGGCGTTCATGGCGAAGTCGCGCCGCTTCAGGTCGGCAACAATAGGAGCGGGCGAGATGGTCAGCGCCCCGGACTTCGACCGGCTCTCCGTGCGAGACATGCTGATGCTGGCTGGCACGGCGCCGGGCAGCCTCAGTTCAGCCGATTGCAGCGCGGCATTTTCGCTGACTATCGTCGCGCCCTTCTTTGTCAACTCCTTGGCCAGCTTGAGCGCCTTGCCCTCGACAATGAAGTCGAGATCGTCTATGGGCAGTCCGGCGACCAGATCGCGAATGGTCCCGCCACCCAGATAGATGTTGATGCCGACGGCCGCAGCCGTCTTCTCAACCAGCCCCATCGCCTGCCATTGCCGCTGGCTTAATCGGCTTTCCATCAAAAAAAGGTAGTCACTCATTGGCTATCAAACTCCCGCTTCAAATTGTCTTGTCGCATGTACCCACTACGCCCTTGGATGGTGCTGCTTGTATATTTCCTGCAGGCGGTCAGTCACCACGTGCGTGTAGATTTGCGTAGTGGTGATGTCGGCGTGGCCGAGCATCATCTGCAAGGACCGCAAGTCGGCGCCTCCGGCGAGCATATGCGTCGCAAAGCTGTGCCGCAGCAGGTGCGGCGTAACCGGTATGGTGATTCCGGCCAGCTTGCCCGCGCGCGTCAAGGTGATCCACACCGCCTGCCGCGTCATGCGATTGCCGCGCGTACTCAGCAATAGCCACGGTGCCTGCTTGCCCTTGCGCAGATGGTCGCGTCCCTCGGCCTGATATTTTTCTACCGCATCACCAGCCGGCTTACCCATGGGGATGATGCGCTGCTTGTTCCCTTTGCCCGTGGCGCGAATACAGCCGCTGTTCAGGTCCAGGTCGGCAACCTTCAAATTGATCAGCTCGGAGACGCGCAGGCCACTTCCGTAAAGTAGCTCGATGGTGGCGCGGTTGCGCAGACCCTCGGGCGTTTTCCTGTCCGCGACTTGCAGCAATGTCGCGACCTCAGCCACGCTCAGGTGCTTCGGCAAGATTTTCCAGCCGCGCGGCGACTGGATATTCTCCGTGGGATTGTTGGTGACGATCCCTTCCCGTTGGAGGTGCAAATAAAATTGCCGGAGGCTGACGATCTGCCGAGCAACCGTGCGGTTGTCCAGACCACTTTCCTCGAGAAAACCGAGGAAGCTTCTTACTCCCGCAATGCCGCAAGCTTCGACAGTCACTCGCGACCGTACGAGGAATGCGGCGAACTTTGCGAGGTCGCGTCCGTAGGCCTCCACGGTGTTAATCGCCAAGCCCTTTTCCACGCGAAGGTGGCTCAGAAAACTTTCGACCTGTGCCGGTATTTCCACTTGGGTTGCCGTTATTCCGCCTGCTAACCATATTACAAATCATATAGTTAGAATAAATGTCCTGATTGACAACAGTCGCTGGCCATACTAGCATATTGGGGGTGGCGTGTAAACTGGAAAGGCAATCTTTGGATGCAAAAATGGCGATAACCTGTTGAATCGACTAGCCGCGGAGGGCCGCACTCGGGCGGATGTAGTTTTGTAAGTTATTGATTATAAAATATTAAATTGATTTATCGCCCGCATGGCTGTGGGCTGTGAAGCTCATTTAAGGAGTGGATGCATGAGGCTTAAAGTTATAGCGGAGCGGCTAGGTTGCCAGCTTGAGGGGGACGGCGAGGTAGAGATCAGCGGAGTCAATAGTTTGGAGCGGGCCACCGCCTCGGAGCTGAGTTTCCTCGCCAATCGGAAGTATACGCCGCTGCTGAAGACCACGCACGCTGCTGCCGTACTGATTCTCCGGCAGATGGCTCTGGAGCCCCCGCCGCCGTGGGTCGCCCTGCGTTGCGACGACCCCTACACGATGTTCGCTCGGGCGTTGGAACTGTTTTACCAGCCGCCGCGCCCGGTTGCCGGAATTCACACCACGGCGGTGATAGCACCATCGGCGCGAGTCGGCGAGGGCGCCAGTATCGGGCCATACGTGGTCATCGAAGATGGCGTCGCGATCGGCGACCGCTGCACGCTCCACGCGCATGTGGTGATCTACAGCGGCGCGCAGATCGGCGACGACTTCACCGCGCACAGCCACGCCGTGGTGCGCGAGCATTGCCGCATCGGCCATCGCGTGATCCTGCAGAACGGCGTGATCGTCGGCGCCGACGGCTTCGGCTTCGCCAAGCAGCCCGACGGCACGCACTACAAGATCGTCCAGTCCGGCTCGGTGGTCATCGAGGACGATGCCGAGATACAAGCCAACGCCTGTATTGACAGGGCTACGGTGGGCGAGACGCGCATCCGCCGCGGCGCCAAGATCGATAATTTGGTTCAAGTCGGCCACGCCTGCGACGTGGGCGAGGACTCGATCATCTGCTCGCAGGCGGGACTGGCGGGCAGCACCACGCTGGGCCGCAACGTGCTGCTCGCAGGACAAGTGGGCGTGGCCGGGCACCTCACGCTGGGCGACAACGTGATCGCCACGGCGCAGGCCGGCATTCCATCAGACGTTCCGGCCAACACGATGGTCTCCGGCTATCCCGCAATCGAGAATCGCCTGTGGCTAAAGTGCGCCGCCGCCTTCCGCCGCCTGCCGGAGATGTTCGAGAGCGTGCGCGACCTCAAGCGCCGCATAGCCACGCTGGAGGAAGGCAGATAGCTCTCGCTAAGTCCCCCGGAGAGGACGAAGGTGAGTGGAAGTTTTGACGGGGCAGAGTCCCCGACCGAGTTGCCTTCGCCTCTCCCCCAAACCGTCGGCGCTTGCCCGTTAGCCGCCTAAAATTGAGCTGACAAATTGCCCAAATTTTCCACTCTGCCCAAAGTGCAAACGTTTACGGAATCGCCCACAGTTACCAACTTTGCGGTCGCAAAATCCCGCTAATTTCCCGCCGTAAATTCACCGAAAGTTGCCTGACAGATTGCCCAACCTGACCAACTTTGCGGCCCCGCCGCGCCGGATTTTGCGCCCTTACCCGCGCGCCCACATGACAAATTTTCCAAATTATCCACAGCGACCAAATTTACAAAATTTTCCACCATCCAAATCATCGGCCAAATCATCGGCGGAGTAAGAATCTACAGCCCGCCAAAATTTTCCAAAGAATGAGCTTGCAAACCGGGCGGCAATTCACTCCGAAGGAACCTGCAATGCCTGAATGTCCGATGGATTCGCATAAATTAGAGGAAACGTCCCGTCCCCGGTTTCTTCCGTGAGAACCGCGAATCTGACCGCCACGCGCGCCTGGTCAGGGCGTGTCGAGCGGGTGCCTCAGGGTGGAAGCCAGCGCAGCATCGCTGTAAAGCTGTGCTTGACAAATGGTAAGTATTGCTTTACGGTAGTCCCTGATGATCAGGAGTTTCAAGCATCGCGGCCTGAAATGGCTCCATGAACGCGACGACCGGAGCGGAATACGGCCTGATCTGCTGGAAGATATCGAGGATATTCTTGGCCGTCTCGAACAGGCTGCTACGCCGCAAGCGCTCAACCTCCCCGGTTATCACCTTCATCCCCTGAAAGGTGACTTGAAGGGGTTCTGGTCTGTTACCGTGAGAGCCAACTGGCGCATCATTTTTCGTTTTGACGGGGAAGACGCCTGGGACGTGGAGCTGATTGACTACCACTAGAAACTACTGGAGCCTGCAAGAGAAGGAGATGACATTATGCCGATGAAAAATCCACCGCATCCGGGACGCAGCATACAAAACGCGTGCCTTGTGCCTTTGGGATTGTCCATTGCCGCAGGGGCAAAAATTCTCGGCGTCACTCGGCAGGCGCTCAACAACGTCATCACCGGCAAGTCCGGCATCAGCCCGGTGATGGCGATCCGGCTCACCAAGGCGTTTGGCAGCACGGAGGAGACGTGGTTGCGGATGCAGCTTGCCTACGACCTGGCGGCAGCCCGCAAGAACCAGAGCCATATCAAGGTCCACCGCCAGCACGCCGAAGAATTGCGCGCGCTCTAACGCCGCATACTTCTCCGGCAAGGCCGGGCAAAAGGGCATGGGCCTTTCGGAACTTTTGACTGAAGTCCTTGAGCGCGATATCGAAATCAACGAGGCCCTCATGTGGACGGAAACGTCCCGTCTGTCCCCGGGTTTCCGGTTTCCCCGGTTTCCCGTTCGGCATCAATTGTACCGGCGAGCACGCACGTGAGGATTAGTACGTCCATGCATTTTGATTGAACAGTTCCACTTCTTCCGGTTTAACCTCTTCTTCGGCTTCGCCCGCATCTGCTACGAGAATCTTTGTGACTTCCATGGCCTGATTCAGTGCATTGTTGGAAATCCAGCTACATTCCCATAACTGTGGCGACCCTCCGTTCACTATCTGGCAAATGGGCTCGTCGCTTTCGAAGTTGATATCAACCGCATTTGGTTTGGTGACGCGCTGTAGCCAAATTTCGAGGTAGCCGTTGTACGGGACGCGTTTCATCTTATCCCGTACTTTTGTCCACAGGTGCACTTTTTCTTGACTCGGTGCAAACAAAATCAGATGACTCAAAATTGCAGCTACAGCCGGGAACGTTGCCGGCGAAACAAAAGCGATATCAGTTGCAATGGCGACCTGTACGTCTAGATCGTCAGGAGCGTCCTTCTGATTAAAAATATCAGTGTAGAACTCGCTCAGCAACCTCCGAAGAGCTACGCTATTCGGGAATCGCTGTCCGAAAGAGTGCAGTCTCATTAACTGCTTTTGCATCGTCTTGGCGTTTGACTTTCCGAGATATGGGAGCTCGATGCCGGCCAGCTTGTCCGGTTTGATGGACCCCTCGACAACGTTTCTACAAACGAACGTTTTTGATACGCCAAGCTTCATGCCCACTGCTCGCAACTTGTCGCTCACGATCTTGAGAACTGCCTCCGCTCGCTCGTCGCTATTGGCAAAAATCCTATAGTCATCTCTGTATCGGAGTATTCGGATATCCTTACTGTCCCGGAATTCAAGATTGATCTGTTCATCGACATAACCAAGAACGATCTCCGCCACGAAATCCATGAGGACAGAACCCTGAGAAATCCCATTGGTTTGCCCGTAGCGACCAGCTTGGATGTGTGAATCGATCTTGTTGCCAAGGAGAGAGTTCGTGTCCTGCTTTCGCTTGGCTTCATCTAACCCGTGCAACGCCCAGGAAATACTATGCGTGTACAGCGAACCGTAGCAATCGGTTACATCGGTTTGGAGTAGATGACTGAATTCCAATGAATAGGTAAGTGATCGTTGCTCTACGCTCTGCCACCAGCTTCTTACCTGAGTTGCAACATCCGTTTGATGGTCGACCGATATCACCGGGGCGCTGCAGCACTCGATTACACCACCTTCAAATTCGCGCAGACGTGTTCTGATGTCTTCCCAATTTGCTTGCTCGCAGATGGTATTTACCAAGGAAACATAAATGGCCGGATGTATAAGCTCCAAAGGGCGCCAAGCGAACTTGCCGTCCTTATTGGCAATGAAGTTGTAATTGACGTTCGAGACAATGCCTGGTTTACAAGCCTGAAATTGACCGTAGTTGCCGCCGTTAAGTATGGCAGCAACTTCTCTCAAAATTGGCTCGAAGCTGATGTACCAAGGTAAATCCTCCTTGAAGTAACTGCTGCCCTTCAAGAAATGGACTCTTGCCTCTTCGTTGGAAAGTTAAATTAATCGCCTCATGAACCTGCAAGCCTTCCAATGATGCCGAACTATTGAGAAACCGGGGACAGAGAAACCGGGACCAGCCGGGACGTTCCCCGGAGTTCTCCAGTGGCCTTCATTATATACCCGCTGCTGAGGCTATTCCGCGGCGCGTCCGAGCGCTTCATGCAACAGAGATTTCACGATGGTCTGGTATCGCAGACATTTGGCCACGGCCATGCGGCGTAGAGCCGCAGGGAGAGACGAGACGTTTTCCTGCTCTCCATCCCTGAAAGGGATGCACAGGATAGCCGGGGGCAACGCCCCCGGTAACACAACCCTACCGCGCCGACCCTGTAAGGGTCGCACAGACTCCAACAAATTTCAGTTTCCCGGTACCGGGCGATTGGTGCGACCCTTTCAGGGTCGTTGGTTGTTTTGTGGATCGTTCCCCGTCCGAGGGCGTTGCCCCCGGCTATACTATGATTCCCCTACGGGGAATTTTTTTGGAATCAATTATCAAGCGGCGCTCCCCTTCGGCGAAACCGGGACACGAAACTGGGTGGGCGCGAAACCGGGGACAGGACGTTTGCCTGCGGTGAGGTTTTCGCAGGGAATTCCTCGGCGCGGCCTCGGCCTCGGGATGTGGTATATTGGCTGACGGTAATCTTACAAGGAGCGTTATGGAATCATTCACAATTGTATTGATCGTTTGCTGGTTGCTGCTAATGTCCACCTTCGCGACCATGTACGTGCTCGACGAAAAGGTGAAGGCGGCGCGGC